>CAJXUM010000224.1 GCA_913060855.1 uncultured Lewinella sp.
CTACACTATCCTCTTCGTCGGCAGCGTCAGATGTGTATAAGAGACAGCTTCAGAATAGTATTGAGAGGTGGGGTAATTGCCTATTTGCTCTCCTGGAAAATCGATGCCGAGTTTATGCCCCAAGCCAAAAGCTTCTAAGTAACCATTAAAACGATTAAGCCCAAGTGCGGGCTGATCGGCACCGGCCTGATCTACGATCCGCCGGAATACATTAACAAAATAAGCATTACAAGAGTGTTGAATCGCTGACGCTACCGAATTACAAGTAGAGTGGAAGTGACAGCCTGTCAATTTTTGGCCATTTACATAATAACCTCCCTGGCAAGAAATACTCGTATTGGGAAATAAAAGCCCATCTTGTAATGCGATTAGCGCTACGACTGGTTTGAACAAAGAACCTGGCGGATATTGCGCCATTAAGGAGCGATTGAACAACGGATTGAGGGAATCGCTCTGTAACTGTGAGTAGGTAGTCCCTCTTCCTTTATTAATAGTCAGTTTATTAGGATCGTAAGAGGGAGTACTGATCATGGTCAAGATTTCTCCGGTGGAGGGCTCTATGGCCACGATACTACCGATCTTGTTTGACATCAACTTCTCCCCGTACTTTTGCAGTTCCAAATCGACAGTCGTGTAAATATTACTTCCAGAAACTGCCGAAACATCACTTTTCCCATCATCGTAATCACCTACTTCCCTTCCCATATTGTCCTTCAAGACCAATCGTCGACCTTTCTTACCTCGTAGGAAAGACTCATACTGTTTTTCCAATCCACTAGCTCCAATATAATCACCTAAAGCATATACACGTGTTGAATCGTCACTACCCTCTTCTTCAGGCTCTTTTATTTGAAGTTCTTTTCGGTTGACCTCTCGAATGTAGCCTAGCAAGTGTGGAGAAGTGGAATGCGGATACCCCCTGACATTACGAACTTGCGGGAAAAAGCCAGGAAATTCATACAACGTTTCCTGAAATCGAGCATAAGTTCTGACCGATATTTTATCTAAAAATACATACGGAACTGAGCGAGAATAGCGTACGTCTGTCCAGTTTTTCCTGAGTCGCTTGGAAAATTCATCCTTTGTAATTCCTAAAAGGTCACAAAACTTGGTGGTATCCATTTTAGGATCTACCTGGTTATAGGTAACCATCAAGTCATAGATATAATCATTATTAACTAATAGACTATCGTTGCGGTCATAGATTAACCCACGTGAAGGATACATGACGTACTCCCCAATGGTGGCCGCATCCGCTTTCATCCGAAAAGAGCTATCCCATAATTGCAGTTGCCCTGCTTTGAATATCAAAAGCAAGGCGGCAATGATGAAAACCCATCTGATCTGAATCGGTCGTTGATTAGTTGATAATGACACTATTTTACTATTGTGATGGTCTAAAAATAATCATATATATCAATATGAACACCATTGAAAGAATATAGGTAAAAAAGCTCTTCTGCAAAATTTCAAAAATTTGAGAAGGAACAAATACTTCTACGGCAAAATAAAACAAAACATGACATAGTAATAGAATGCCCAGGTATCGGATAAACCAGGGAAAACCTAGGTCTCGTATGGTCGGACTAGCCGTGATTTTATATCCTTCACGAGGTACCAACCAATCCAGCTTAATCACAATATCCCTCATAAAAGCTAGAAAAACGGATGCGCTGGCATGAACGCCTGGAGAATCATAGGCAAGATCGATCATCAATCCAAAAACGAAGGCAATTAGCAACAATAATGAACGAGGTGTGCGAAAAGGCAGTAATAGGATAAACAAAGGATAAAACAAGACATTCCAATAGAAATACCCTTCCCAGCCTGTCGACAACCGCTTAAGAAATAAGACCTGCAACAGGAAAAACACTACACATCTAATTACATTAGCAACAACTCCCTCCATAACTTTATTGGTTCTCTGACAAGTTTTGTGCTTAGAGTCAGTTGAAACCTAAATCAACGCTCATTATCAATCGCTTATGATCTTCGCTTTAAACTGACCACAAAATTGTCAGAGAAGAACTTTATTCTTCCTCTAATTCAGACAGATCGTCTTTCATTAAGTTTTTGATGGCATAGGCATAGCGGATGGACCTCAAATCATTATTAATTTTCACGCGTATATCATGGCTAGATGCCCCAGATTTTTTAGAAATTTCATCAATTTTACCAATCATAATAGCTGGGGGAAAGAGGATGGAGTATCCACTAGTCAGGATAGTATCTCCGATCTGAGGCTTATGATGGGTGGGTATGTCTCTTAGATACATATGAGAATAATCAGCCTTATCGCTATCCCACACCAAGGACCCAAACAAGCCAGTTCCTTTCAATTTTGCACTTATTCTAGTATCGGGATGAAAAATGGTCATCACCCTAGAGTGATAGGCCGAAGCACTTTTGACAATTCCGACAATTCCTTGATCGTCTACTACCCCCATATGAGGTTCGACCCCATGCTGACGCCCCCTATTCAGCGTAATAAAATTCTTTCTTCCTAAGAACGTTTTACTAATCACATCCGCATCGATAAAAACAAATTGCTGAGCCAGTGTATCAAAACTCGCAAAAGTGGTATCTATATCGCGATAAAGAGAATTGCCTTCTTGTGCTCGTAAGCGAGCCACCTCCGCCCGTAAACGTTCAACCTCTTCATTGAGGTGAAGATAATCTTCAAACTCATCTACGGTTTCCGATAAGTTACCCATGTACTTATTGGCAGAACTCAGTGCGACTTGTTGATGGTAAGTATTGAATCGGATAATCAAAGCAAAGCATATAACTTCCAAGAAGAGGAAGAGTGCGAATCCACCAAGTTTTGAGAAGGCTTTTAGCAGATTACTCATATGCTTTGACCATTTGTATCACCTTACATGAAAGTTAGGCGTGATACTTGGGATTATTCTATAAATAAAAGAAGAAATTTACTCTAGTACTATTTTTTATACACTCTTCCTGTCGATCAAAAAGGAAAACCGATCCGTATTCTTTAGCGCGATACCTGTTCCTCTTACCACAGCTCGCAAAGGATCCTCCGCGATATGTACATCTAATTTAGTCTTTTGCGCTATCCGTATATCGAGTCCGCGTAAAAGCGCTCCACCACCTGTCAGGTATAGGCCTGTTCGGTAAATATCAGAAGCCAATTCCGGAGGTGTGGTCTCTAGGGCTCGAAGAACCGCATCTTCGATTTTAGAAATCGATTTATCTAAACAATGTGCAATTTCGCTGTAAGATACCTTGATCTGCTTGGGAATACCTGTCATCAAATCTCGACCATTCACTGCATAATCTTCCGGTGGTGTCTCTAGCTCGTGTAGTGCAGAACCAACGTGAATCTTAATTTGCTCAGCGGTTCTTTCACCGATCAAGACGTTATGTTGACGCTTCATATAACTCATGATATCTGCTGTGAATTCATCCCCCGCAGTACGGATAGATTGATCACAAACAATACCTGATAAAGCTATAACAGCAATCTCAGTTGTTCCCCCTCCAATATCAATAATCATATTACCGATAGGTTCTTCTACATCTAGGCCAATACCTAGTGCAGCAGCCATCGGCTCATGGATCAAATAAGTCTCTTTGGAATCTACATGATCAGCAGAATCAAAAACGGCTCTTTTTTCCACTTCGGTGATACCTGAAGGAATACAAATGACCATTTTGAGGTGTGAGAAAAAGCGTCGTTTTGCTCCGATCATCTTTATCATTCCCTCTATCATACTTTCAGCGGCTTGGAAGTCGGCAATAACACCGTCTTTCAATGGCCGAATCGTCTTTATCTCTTCGTGTGTTTTTTCGTGCATCTGCATCGCCTTATTACCCACGGCAATAGTCTCCATTGTACGACGGTTTATCGCGACAATAGAAGGCTCATCTACAACCACCTGTCCATCCTGGATGATTAGCGTATTTGCAGTACCCAAATCAATTGCTAACTCCTGCTTGAAAAAACTGAATAATTTCATTAAATCTGTTTCTCCTTATGTTTAGTGTTTCTGTTAAAGCGTGTCTGAGGTGCAGTTTTCTTTGGCGCAAAGCAACGCAAATTTTATGTAAAAAGAAAGGATATTCCTAAGAAAAACAATAGGTTATACAAAATCCTTACTTTTTCATGGGTGCACCTACACTCACCTGCCAAATATCCTCTAATTTTAGATAACGATTCGCTAATTCGAGAAGTTGTTTAGCATCAATTTCTCGCGTCGTTTTCACTAAGTTAGAAAAGAAATCCGCTGGCAAATCTTCCAGTATCATCGTTTTGACCAATTCACTAGCCTGGAAAGGACCATCTATCATCGTCAGGTAGGTGCCGAGCAGATAGTTCTTGACCATCTCCAATTCCTCTTCCGACACGAGCTCTTCTCGTAGAAGCGCCAACTCTTTATAGATCTCTTCACAGGTAGCTGTCACAAACTCGTTTCCTACTTCTGTTCCAATATATAAATATCCATCGAATTTCATCACATCTAATTGTGAAAAAATATGATAGGTATACCCCTTGTCCTCCCGTATGTTAGCCATCAATCGAGACCCAAAATACCCTCCTAGTAAAGTATTAAGCACATACATCCCGGCGTAATCTTCGTGCGCTCGATTAAATAGGCGACGGCCCATCCTAACGGCTGTTTGCACCGTATCAGGACGAGGAATAAAAATCTTATCTACATTCTTTGCTACTTCAGGGAGTACCATTGAAGGGACCTTACCTCTTCTTTGTAGGCTACCGATATAGCGATTCAATACTTTTAAATGTGCGGGGGAAGTTTTGCCACTCAAGAAGATACGACAGTTATCTACCGTGTAAGTGCGATTGAAATGAGCCAAGAGATCATCTCGCTGCAAAGTGGCATACATTTCTTCTACGCTATTATAGCCATAAGGATGCTCATTACCGAATATAAGTTCCGTAATTGTGCGGTAGGCAACTACCTCATTTTTGGTTAAATCTTCCCGTAAAAGCTGTTGTTGTCGAGTAGCAAATGAAGTTAATTCTTCTTGCGGAAAGGACGGGTTCTCTAATATATCCTTTAGTAAGGGCAAGACTTTTTCCAAGTAACGACTCAGACTGTACACCACTATGTTGGTCGTATCCAAGTTATAGGGTAAACTAAGGCTACAGCCATAAAAATCAAATAATTCGGCTATTTCTCCGGCTGAATGCGAACTGGTGCCCTCTCTCAATAGACTAGTGGTGGCCCGTGATATTAGTTTTTTTTCTTCAAATGGCCTGCCTGCATTAAAGACCAATTCTAACTTAATCACCTCTTGGGTCCCCATATTCACCTCATAAACAGGGATGCCATTGTCCAAATAATGTAGTTGATAAGATGGCAATGGCACATCATCTGGCATTAGTATGGCTGGGGCTTTTGTCCTATCTAGCATTATCATTTTATTATTTTAGTACATCAAAACAACACCTCCTGACACTTCTTGTAGCTCACCGCTGGTCTGACGCCACTGAATTCGGTAAATATAAAGCCCTGCAGCTACAATTTGGCCATTCTTTTGACCATTCCATCCCAATTCGATGTCTCTACTCAGGAAAACATGTCCTCCCCATCGATCAAATATATCCATTTGGTACTCTTCTAACATTCCGAAAGCCAATTCCGGTCGAAACACTTGGTTGACCCCTTCCGGTGCAAAGGCATTAGGAATGTAAAATGGAGCCACTGGCATTACACAAACCGTGTTGGATCGCGATACTACACTGCGTAAGCCTCCATCGGGCAATTGAATACGGATCTTAGCTAAGATAAAGTAACAAACTTCTAAACTATTCGCCCCTCCGATATCCGGCTCATCATTCAATGAAAGGGTACTAGTGGTTTCCACACTAACTAAAGTCTCGACCCCATCAATCACACGATAGATTTCATATTCAATCGATTTTGCCAATGCATTTTGATATGGTGTCCACTGTAAACGATTGATAGAGGCCTCGCCTGCTTCCACCCGCAGAAAGATAGTTTGTACGGAGTTGGAACTAGTCAAGTCCCCACATAAATCTTCTGTAGCAATGCTGTAAATAGCAAAATCTATATTGGGATCAGTCTGTGTATCCACATAGGTATTTTCGGCTGCTAATCCTTGGCCACTGAGCAACGATTGGGTCGAGTTGGAACTTCCCAGATCCACATTTAAAGTCGCTGAGCTGAGCTCGGCATTGGCATTGATCTCCCAGTCTAGTGCTATCTCATTGTTCAAAGTGACAGTAGCATTGAGTAAATCCAATCGATCAACGGGGTCCACCACCGAAATAGTGGTACAAGTCTCATTAGACACAGAAACAATTCCGGTTCCTGCTTCTTCCGCAATTACCTTAAAACAGTACAGTACCTCCCCTCTTGCTTGATCAAAATCGTAAGAGGTCGCAGTTCCATCCAATGAAGCTATGGTATTAAAAGTACCGCCGTTTTCGCTCATCAGAACAGTATGAGATCCAATTCCTCCATTCCAGTTTTGGTATAAATTCCAAGATAAGACAATGGTTTGTTCACAACTATCTAGTGCATTGGTTTCTAAAAAGAGGGTCTCGTGAAGAGGAGCTGTCAAACTTGCATTCCCGCAAGCATCTATAGCCACAACGAAGTAGGTTTCTTTTCCTACATCAGGACTTGCATTCGCATCGGTATAACTTAGCCCATTGGCCACTGTATCAATAATGCTAGTCCCCATACTGGTATTTCTGGAAATCACATAAGCCACCACTTCTGGCGAGGGGCTTGCCTCCCAACTCATTTCTACCTGTCCATCAGCCACGGTTACAAACTGAAATTCGGGCGTTTCTGGATTGCGATTATCGAGTGTATCTGATTGTTGTATCAATTCGCCTGGGCAGTCCGCTTCAGATTCCAGGTAATAGAACCAAGTGGCTATACCTGCATCAGCATGAAAAAAGGAAGTTTGTGAAATGTCATTGATCGTGGCCAGTTCAGTATAAGGACCGTTCCTGTTTTCACTCGACCAGATACGATAAGCCGTTAGGGTACCACAATCTATAGTAGGAAGCTCCCAATTAAGGGTATCATTGCTAACGCATAAAAAATCAGGAGCTTGAACTTGCGCTTTGCTCGTCCATCCCCAACTCAGTAGTAGGACAATAATTAGTAAACGATTCATCGGGTTTAATTTTGTTCATAGGTATTATCCGATGACATCATTTGCTTAAATTTTTCTTCCAAAACCGTCATCGGATAGCGATCGTATAGGGCATAGGCGAGTGGTGAATTTCCGAGTTTTTTTTCATAAAAAATCAAGCCAATATTTTCGGCATAAATTTCTTTTCCTTCCCATTGGGGCTCTATACCTCCGGCTTTTTGGTCGTCTATTTCTACCAGTTCCTTTACCTCAAACGCAATACAAGCCCTTTTCTTATCCTTAAACATGTAGCTTGTATCTCCTACATAACGCCGATTTTTGATCAGTGTTGTAGTAACATCGGGTTGATCAGGTAAACTGAAGCTCGTTTTGTACAAAAAAATACCGCCGCCCTCACTTACTTTAAAGGGAAAGACATTACCTGCTAAAATTTCAGTTTGGAGTCGGTCTTGTTTCCCGGTAGAATCGGGGATTAATAAAGATAATTCGTTTTGCAACATCCCATTGCTGACCATCTCTTCCTTAACAAACTGCCGCGGGATGAGATCATATTCGTAATAGGTCCCTGTTAGGAAAATGCCATCCTCGTCTATAAACGACCTGTAGTACCAGTAAACAGGCGGCAAGGAGTCATTCCCTATGGCCCTATATTCATAGACTAGGCCCTCTTCCAACTGCCGAATAGGATAGTAGAAATCTCGAATATCTCTTTTCCCGTCTGATTCTTTACACGCAAAAAAAAGTACAGTTAACAGGCCAAAACAACAAAAACGAACCATTTTTTTCTTCGCCCACATAGCATGATTTATCATTAGTAACATTTAATCTGTATTTATCTAAACCTGAAAACTTTACAGTTTGTTATTCTTTTTAGTGCCAAAATGGCATCTTTTAGGCGATTGGTATGAATTGTGCCTCCCAATTAGCTGCAATCAAAGTGGTCGGCAACTGTCGAAGAAAAAAGGAACAAGCCTCCATACTTATGCTTATCTTTGTGCCACTAATTTCAAAAAATAGAAGAAACTAAAGATATATATGCTGTCTCTTATACACATCTCCGAGCCCACGAGACCGAGGCTGATCTC
>CAJXUM010000225.1 GCA_913060855.1 uncultured Lewinella sp.
GAGATCAGCCTCGGTCTCGTGGGCTCGGAGATGTGTATAAGAGACAGCCACTGGTTGTCCCAATCAATCCTCCAAAAACGACGGCTGAATGTGGATTATCTAAATGAATGGCTTTGGCCACCAAAGGTGTGCCTATAGTTGCTACAATAGTTTTGACCACACCCGCAGCGATGCTAATCGCCATCACCTCCGAACTGGCGCCCAAGGCTCCTCCTGTCACAGGGCCTACAATATAGGTGCAAGCACCAGCCCCAATAGTAGCCAAGCTTACCGAATCAGTGTATCCCATGGTATAGGCTATGGCTACACCTAAAAAGAAGGAAAAAAATACGCCTACTAATAAGGCGATTACCCCTGCGAGACCTGCGTGCTTTATCTTCTCAAGGTCTGCCCCCATGGCGGTGGCTACTACAGAAAAATCCCTAAACATGGAGCCGCCTAATAAAGCCATACCCGCAAATAGAGGGATATCCGCTATTCCTTTTTTATCTCCTAATAGGGCTAAGCCCAAGCCAATTAAAATGGCGATTGCAACACCTGGAATTCTATTACGCGTCAATTGTTTGGAGAGCCCGTAGGAAATCAGCATGATAAATCCTACGAAAAGAAAAGCAAACAATAAGCCGTTTTTGGTGAGTACTTTTTCGATAATTTCCATCATGCGTTTGGTTCTTTTCTTCCTATCTTAGCCATCAACGGGACTAAAAAGAAACCCGTAATCGTAACGACAGCCCCTACCAGCAAGGCAACCGGCCCGCTTGAAATAGCCGCTTTCACGTTTTGCGTAGATGCCATAGCAACAATAATGGGAAGGTACATCGAACTCCAAAATAGAATCCCTTTCGTGGTATCCGTTTTGAGCCAGCCCTTTTTCTTCAAATAGAGATTGATTACCATGAGTAATATCATGGCAAAACCAACGCCTCCTACATCGCCATTTACGCCAATTGCTAGGCCTAGAAGACTTCCCAATATTTTTCCGACCAAAAAACAAAAGGCAAGTAGAGCTACCCCGTATATTATCATAGTTCTATAAAAATTTTCTGTATCGCCTTCTTCGTTACTTTACCCATTACATTACGCGGTAAATCCGCTTGTACAATGTATTTCCGCGGCATTTTATAATTAGGCAATTTATCCTTCAGCCATTCTTTTAGTTCGGCAACATTTTCCTCCCCTTGTTCCAAGATAAGACTTGCACCTATGATCTCTCCCCACTCTTCATCCGGGATTCCTACTACGCCACAGTCTTTGATATTCGGGTGTTTGCGCAATACTTCTTCGATTTCTAAGGCAGATATTTTGTATCCTCCCGATTTGATGATATCCACGGAGTTTCTGCCCAATATCCTATAACTCCCATTTTCAAACATAGCGATGTCTCCGGTCTTGAACCAACCGTCTATAAAAGTCTCTTCAGTGGCTTCGGGTTTCTCCCAATATTCGTTAAAAACATTGGGGCCTTTCACTTGTATTTCTCCTGATTCTCCCTCTCCTAGCGTGACATTTTTTTCATTCACTAATCGGATCGTAATACCGGCCAGTGGCTGCCCAATATAGCCCGGTTTTCGTTCGCCCCGATAAGGATTGCTGATCGCCATACCCATTTCCGTCATCCCATAACGTTCCAATAAAGTATGCCCACTAATATCTCTCCATTTTTCAAGGGTAGAAATAGGCAAAGCGGCAGAACCTGATACCATTAATCGAAAATCTTTTAGCGCCGCAGAAATTGCTTGTTGCTCCGCAGTGGGCAATTCATTCCAATAATTAATCAGTTTGTAATAAATGGTGGGAACTGCCATGAAGAGATTAACCTCTTTTTGGCAGAAGACATCAAATATCGCCTTGGGACTAAATTTGGGTAGAAACTCACAACAAGCCCCACTCCATAAGGCACAACTCAAAATATTGATAATTCCATGTACATGATGCAAGGGAAGGATATTTAAAATATGATCTTCTTTGCTCCATTCCCACGAAATCACCAAGGATTTGATTTGGGCCTCTATATTCTGATGTGTACTGACCACCCCTTTGGGCTTACCGGTGGTGCCACTCGTATACAAGATCATGGCTCGTCTGTCCAATCCGATATCGGGTAAATTACCCTCCTTAGACTCAATACTTTCGATTGGAATAGCGGTCATTTCAAACTCCTCAAAAAGCAATTGTATCCGTTCTTTGTATTCTTTTGAAAAAACAACGGCTTCTGCTTTCGTATCTTCAATTACATATTTAATAGAAGCATAGGGATGTTTGATACAGAGTGGAACGGCTATTCCTCCAGCTCGCCAGATACCCCATTGGATACTCACATACTGGAAACCTGGATCAACGATGAAGGCAATTCGAGCCTCATTCAAATCTGTTCTGCCATTTAATAGTTGAAGTGCAATTTGTTCAGATGCACTAAGGAGCTGTGCATACGTATAATTAGTGCTGTCACTTTTTACAGCAATTTCATCTAAATGCCTAGCGGCGTTTTCTATCAACTGGATCATACTTGCAAAGTAAATGGTTTTCGCGAATGTACGTAATATAGTAACTGAATGGAGCTGTTCCGTGATCCTAATTCAATTTTTTGCATCGATTATCCAAGGATATACCTTCTTAAATCCCTTGCGCCACGTCATATGCCAATGCCCCTCCCCTTCTTCGATGTCAAGTTTTATATTTTCTTTCGGCATGCCGTAGCTAAGGAGTATGTCTCGCATTTTTTCCACACTTTCAACCGTAGGCGTTTCTAATTGACCTGCGTTGAAATAGATTTTTTGCTGAGCCAAAGACTTATTCTTTTCAT
The DNA here is from genome assembly GCA_913060855.1 of uncultured Lewinella sp. Taxonomy (GTDB): domain Bacteria; phylum Bacteroidota; class Bacteroidia; order Chitinophagales; family Saprospiraceae; genus DT-111. The sequence continues at coordinate 2,804 of CAJXUM010000225.1, forward strand.
GCAGGGTATAAACGATTTCATTTACCCAAAATGAGGGCGAAAACACAATGGCGCCACCAAACACATCGGGATATTCCATGAGCATGTAGTATGACATCAAGCCGCCAAGGGAGGCCCCTCCGATGATAGTGGACTGTGCTTCTTTTTTCGTCCTATACCTGGCATCAATCCAGGGCTTTACTTTTTTCACGATCCAATCAGCGTGTTGATCGCCACTCACTCTTTTATGGGAATACCATCGGGTAGATGAAAAAGGCTTGTATTCTCTCAAACGGTCCTCCGAATTATATATCCCCACCACAATAGAGGAGGCCTGACCCAATTGTTGTACGCTATCTAAGACCTCATCAAGCTGCCATTCTGTTCCTTCTTGTATTTTTTGGTCAAATAAGGATTGACCATCCATAAAATAGATGACAGGGTAATCCACCGTATCCATTGCATAGTTTTCGGGTAAATACAGGGCAAGCGTTCTCTTTTCATTGAGGTAATCAATCGTGATCGTGTCTGTCAATATGTGCACATTTTTAGAAGCGGTCGGCCTTAATGTTTGTACCCATTCTTGGTGTTTTTTTGCTTCTATTCTGTTGGAGATGGTTTTATAAATATTATACCCCACTACTACTAAAAGTATTGCGCCAAGTACATAAGCTATTCTCTTCTTCATATTTGTTGTTTATAAATCGTACGATTAGGTGCCAGGACCCTTATTTGGATTTTCACCAAATTAACAGCGGAATGGCCGGCTTTACAAATTAGATTGACGAATAGCAAGCATCTGGGACAGACAACAAAGCCCAGTTGCTGAGGGGCATAGTTAGACATTGGACTCAGCCCTTATTCCTGAAAATAGGAATGTACTTGCGAGAGACAGGTACCCAAAATCCTGGAGAAGGATTCAAATCTAGTTTTAAGCCCTGGGCATTGCCAGTGACCTTTTCGATTTTGGCTGTGTTTACGAGAAATGAACGATGACTTCTTCGAATTGAGGTGTCTGCTACAGCCTGTTCTATACTTGAGATGGTATTGCGGATTAGTTTTTTGATGAGTTCATTCTCTTTGTAATAATGGATTTGAATATAATTCTGCATGGCTTCAATACAAATAATCTCATGTGCATCGATTTCAAAAAAATGATCCGATTGGTAAATGGGTAAACGAACCAGCTGGACTGGGTCGTTTGGGGTTTCGGTTTCCGGACTCAGCTGTATTTCCGCCGCTACTTTTTCATTGCGATGAGATTGGCGAATGACAATGAGCGATCCAAATAAGATAAAAGGGAACAGGCCAACACTTAGGGTACTCAGAAGTACGCTGCTGAAATGCTTCAGGGAATGAGGCAGCCCATAACTATTGACCGTGAAAAAGTAATTGGCTATAGCTACACAGACACAAAGGATTAAATTGGTCAATAACCATTTCCAGAACGTCCAATCCGGATGATCTCGATTTAATTTCAGGATATATTTCAAGCAAAGTTCATAGGATACGAACACGACCAAGGCCATGGCTCCAAAAATCAGGGCATATTTGGTGGCCGTCGCCTGATTGACTTCAGAAAAACCAAATGGCTTGAATATAGCCAATACAAAAGTGACAATCACAGCTATTATTAGGCCATTTTTGAGGATCTCCTTATTGTCATCATTTTGAGGATAGGGCTCTTGCAGAAATGCTATTATTTTGTTTATCACAATACCAGTCAATTAGTCAAGGGCTTGAAGATAGTAAATCGGGGATAACTTTCGCTATTGCAGGTGGCGCAGACTTCAGAAGTTTCCTGGGGCGTGACTGGGAAAACTTCTGAAGTCTAACTCAGCAAAAATTCAGCCATTGCAGGTGTTTTTCACCTGCAATTCCCTCCGGAGCCGGTTATTGATGCAGGTCACAAGACCTGCATCGGCTTCCAAGACAAGACTGGGGAAAACTTCTGAAGTCTAACTCAGCAAAAAACGATTTGATTTGCAAATAGGAAATAAACTACCTATATTTGATCTGCAAATAGGAATGTAACATGATTAAATTAGGAGCTTTCGAAGAATTGGTATTGTTAGCAGTGGGTTCCCTAGGCGAGCAGGCCTATGGGGTAGCCATCAAGGACTTACTGCATGAAAAAGGCGGGAAGAAGCCCAGTATTGGGGCTTTGCATTCGGCACTATACCGCTTGGAAGACAAAGGTTGTCTAAAATCCTGGGAAGGCGGCGCTACAGCAGAACGTGGCGGCCGCCGGAAGAAGTATTATCTACTCACGCCTTATGGTGAAAAAGTACTGCGTGAAGCACATGAATTGAGAATGGAATTGGCCAGAAATATTCCCGGATTAAATTTAGGATTTTATGGATAAGCAGTCACCACAACCTCCCAAATGGGCCACTCGTTTTATGCACTGGTTTTGTGCGCCGGAAGTGCTTGAAACGCTGGAAGGAGATCTTTATGAGTTGTACTATCGGCGAGTGACGGAAGACGGGAATCGCAAGGCTAATCTTCACTTTTATAAAGATGTGTTAGATATCTGCCGGCCTTTTGCTTGGAGAAAAAGAAAATTTGGACGGACAAATCACCTCGACATGTTTAAAAATAACCTGAAAATCACACTTCGTAACCTATGGAAGAACCTAGGTAGCGATCTATTGAATGTAACTGGCTTGACGCTCGGCGTTCTCGGTTCCATTATCATATTCCTGACGGTCAAGTATGAAATGAGCTTTGATACGGTTCACAAAAATAAAAGTGAAATATACCGGGTCACCAATAACTACTACTACCCTACTTTCACCATGTACGTCGGCGAGACACCCGACCCCATGGCCGAAGCTCTCAAGGCGGATTTCCCCGAGTTTAAAAATGTTTTTCCGATTCATTCGAGCCGCAATCACAACATTTCTGTAGATGAACAAATCTTTGAGTCTGATATTATCTATTGCAGCCCCGATTTTATCCAGAGCTTTGATTACTATAACGATCCCGCGCAATGGATCGTCGGGAATCCCAACGATATCTTGAAGGATGTCAATAAGACGATTCTGACCAAAACATTGGCGGAAAAACTGTTCAGAACGGTGGAAGCTGCGGTTGGTAAAACGATCTTGTTGAGTAATGATACGCCCCTTGAAGTGGCGGGTATTATCCAAGATCCTCCCAGTAATACCAATTATCCTTTCGAACAATTGGTGTCTTACACTACCCGATCGGCTAGCGAATCTTTTGGCGGTGTTTCTTCCACGAGCACCTTTGTACAATTACCTGCTTCCGTCAGCGTGGAAAGCCTCCGCCCTGCCTTAGACGCGTTTAATAAAAAGTACATGGAGGCTGCCTGGGGCGAAGATTTTGTTTCGATGGATTTGCAACCGCTTTCCGAGATTCATTTCGACGAACGATTTGGTTCTAATAATTACTCCACTGATAAAACTTACCTATGGGCTTTGGCCCTGATTGGTGTCTTTATCATCCTCATTGCTTGTATTAATTTCGTCAACTTGGCGACGGCTAAGGCCATCACCCGCTCCAAAGAAATCGGGATGCGGAAGATATTAGGCAGTTCGAGAAACAGTATTATAGCGCAATTCATGACAGAATCTTTTCTGTTGGCTTTCATTGCGCTGTGCGTAGGAACTTTATTGGCACAATTGTCTTTCCCTTATTTCAGTGAATTAACGAATTTGAATATCGGAAACGACTTTTATTATAGTCCCGATCTGATTGCTTTTATTCTAGGCTTACTTGTTTTTATTACACTGGCCATGGGCTTATATCCGGCCATTATGTTGGCCAAATTTCAACCCCTGGAGGTTTTTAGCCCCAAAAGGGCCACCGCTTCCCTAAAAGGACTAACTGTAAGAAAAGGATTGATTGCCTTCCAATTGACGACTTCACAAGTATTAGTTATTGCCGCCATTGTAGTCAGCTATCAGCTTCAGTTTTTCCAAAACAAAGACCTCGGTTTTGAAAAAGAATCGGTCTTGGTGGTGGATATACATGGTAATGAACCGATAGATAAGAAAATGGCCTTTAAAAGTAAGGTGCAACAATTCCCTTTCGTCAAGGAGACGACCCTGGCCTCGAGCGTTCCCATGACCGGCCACAATAGCTCCACTGGGCTTACGTCCAAAGACTCGGAAATAAAAGAACGCTTTAATGTGGAATATATCTTTGCCGACAATGACTATATCGATGCGATGAATTTTGAGGTCTTGGCGGGCAAAACTTCGGTTATAGAAATTGAGGAGGACACAGTGCGAGGTTTTGTTGTCAACGAAACCTTAATCAAAAGATTGGCATTTGGCACGGCGGAAGAAGCCCTTGGGAAAAGCATCAATGTACATGGTTTTGATGCCAGAATAATGGGCGTCGTCAAGGACTTCCACACTCTATCGTTGCATGAAAATATCAAACCTATTGCGATTGTTTATGGCATTCGCAATTACCAAAGTTTAGGCATCAAATATCAAACGGGGAATATTCGGGAGTCAATTGCGCAATTGGAAACTTCCTGGAAAAGTGTCTTCCCCGACAAGAATTTCGACTATTATTTCCTGGACGAACAAATGGCTAACATTTACGATAACGAGGTCCGGTTTTCTAAGATCATCAATGCTTTTACACTAATTTCCATTCTCATTGCCTGTCTGGGTTTGATTGGACTTTCGGCCTTTACTTCCATTAGTAGATTCCGGGAAATTGGGATTCGAAAAGTACTAGGAGCTAGCGTTCCCAGTATCCTATTCCTCATGTCAAAAGAGTTTATTGTATTGACCCTGATCAGTTTTATCATTGGCGCCCCTATTGCTTATTACCTGATTTCTTCTTGGCTGGAAGGCTTTGCCTACCAAATCGACTTAGAGTGGTGGATGATTGTAACGGCTGGCGTTATGACATTACTAGTCACTTTATTGACGGTGGGGCTGCAAAGTATTAAGGCGGCTATGGTCAATCCGATTGTGTCTTTGCGGGGGGAATAGGCTGCAGTTTCTCCTGTAAAGTGTTTACGTTTGAAAATTTAACAGCAATGAGCAAAAAGACATTGAAAGGTCGGAAATCGGAAGATGGAAGTTGGAAAACTAGCCTAGTCCAACCTAGATTCCGCCCTGTCTGATCTGACGTCAGCCAAGCAGGCTTCCGAATTCGCACTTCCGCCTTCACCTGAGAAATCGCTGCGGAATAGGTCTTATTGATGAAGTTTGGTCTAGGGTTTGAGTACCTTTAGGGTGGGTCCCAATTTCTATCCCCAATTTTGTCCATCTTTTGACAAGCTAGGGTTTCGAAGTTAGATAGCCTGAACTAGATTATTTGATTCAAATTTAGAGACCTCATGCTTGACCTTCTTAGAAATTGGATAGTAAACCCTGTCTCTTATACACATCTCCGAGCCCACGAGACCGAGGCTGATCTCG
>CAJXUM010000226.1 GCA_913060855.1 uncultured Lewinella sp.
CGGCAGCGTCAGATGTGTATAAGAGACAGCATAACGGCCATTCACGAGAAATTTGAATTCCCAACTAAAAGGATCATTAAATTCCCATATTTTCTTACGCAACTGGTACTTATTGCGGCTGATTTTCTTCATGGTCCAACTATCCTCGGTCCAGTTATCAGCCTTGCCTGTCACTATGATTTCATGTATTTTGAGGTCGGAAAAATCGAGCTTTTCACCTGTCTCTTTTTCATAGGCCGCTTTGTATTCGCGTTTGTCAAACTCAAATACAATTTCATCTCCTTCAAAGAAATAGGATTTACTGAACCGCTGTGCAGACAGCAGATTGACCAGGAGTAGGAAGGCTATTCCGAGCAGTTTTTGTTTATTTATTGTCGCCTTTAGGTTCATACACTTCGTGTTAAGGCTTTTGATACGCAAAGAAAAACAACTTTTTTCGCTTGTAGTTGATCAATGTTCGTCTGCTTGATAAAAACTCATATCCTATTATACCATCCAAACGTATGCCAAAATTGGCACTCATCTCAGAAAGACTAGTGAGCAAGGTCCGCATCTGTTCCGAAAATTGGTTTCCAATCTTTACCTGATTGAGGTTTCCAGCCACCACTTCGATTGTATTTTGCCCAGCGCCTAGCATTCGTACTCGCTTCACTATTTCAAATTGGTCCAGTATCTTTCGCTTGACTCGTCTATCTATCAAATTCAATTCGGCACCACTATCTAATCCAAGCCTGAGCGATTGCCCCCCCACTTCTCCTTTCAATACAATAAAATGACCTGCCATTTTAAAATCCAAGCTATCATAGGGAACCTCCCAAATAGCCGTGCTATCTAGTCGAGATCCTTTCCGATCCAAGCGAGTTAATATGATCTGCATCAATTGAAAATCCAGAAATATCTCAAAATTCTTGAATACATTAAACCCAAGAACCCCGATCAGTTTGATTTTCTTCTTCTGTTCGATATGCGTCAGATCAACAATATTGGCTTGTACCCTTTTGAAAAACAGATTGTCCCAATGCAGGGTATCTACCCACCTTTTTTCGACATCAGCTACTTGCCCCGTATTTCCGATGGCATTGACTGTACTAGCATCAGGACTGGGACCAGATCGGCCAAAATATTTCTTATTTAATAACAAACGTTCTGCTCCCGTATCAACTATGAAAGTTCCCACAAAAGTATCTACCCTTGCCTCCACAGCAATCAGTCGACCGGCCAAGTTAAAAGGAATATAAATCGTATTAGGATTGACGACAACCGCTTCTGGAAAACTCAGAGAAGGAAAATAATGGAGCTCATCCTCAGGAGGTTCTGTGGCAAATATTGATGTTGCTGGCACAAAAGTACAGCAGATGATCCATACCAGAATGAGATGATAAGGGTCAGAAAACTTCATTACAACAGTCAGGGTTTTGATAGTCTCCTTCAAGATGTTGTTTATTTTCTAAAATATCAAGTCTATTCGATAAAGACCAGCAAATCGCAGTTTAAAACCACTTGTGAGCGGGGCAAAAAAAAAGGAGCCCTCCAGTGGAAGACTCCATTTATAACCTATTCTCTACCTTAATAAAATTCTTTAATCGTCAGCTGTATATATTGGCGATGATTATTTTTGTCAGTGAATACTGAGGTAAAAGAGGCGCTGTATTAGCCGACCTCTTCTACTTCGGTATTGTCATTAATGGGATTATGAATCTTCATGGGATATTGGTGAAAAATGGGAAGAAGAAAAGGCGCTTTTTTGAACCGAAACTAGGGATTGTTGGTTCAAAAGTTGTCGTTGGGAGCCAAACGGAGCCTATTAAGAAATAATACACTGCTCGCATGGCCACCAACAACTACCTGATAACTTCAGTTGTTCCCCTTCTGAAAATGTTCTTAGATATAGGAATTAACAATTTATATTTGACGCCTAGCGATTTGGGGTTCTCCCAAATCATTATGGTCCGTATATACTGTACTTGAAGAGGGTATGAATTTCTCAAGTTTCTTCAGCGGCAGTATATTGTGACATCGCTAGGCGATTGGTTTTTGACAAGGAACTTTTTGGAAACAAATCCGCTTACTTCTTGTAATTAATTATGATTCGTTTCCTTCTTCGTACAATACAAAGATGCAGGCTTTTGTCGTGCCCCGTTTCCACTATTGTTGCATAAAGGTGGAGTATTGTCACCTTCAAAAAAAAGAGGTGGAGTATTGTTGCGAAAGGGGAATATTGTTGCAGATGAGCACAATTACTCGGTGGCATTTTTTTATAAAACCATCCATTTATCCGTTCAGAAGCATATATTACCAAGAATAAACCTTTTGTCGGAATTGGCATTTCATGTTTACGGTATGGGTTCAACCAATGAATCTAGTCGATGAGGTGTTTATTTCTTTATTCCCAAAATGGACCTGCCATTTTCTTGTATTGGATAATGTATGATTTGACTCTTATCAATTGCTAGCCAACTGGCAATAGTTACTAAAGTTTTCAGGCTACATAAATTTTAAACCAAAAAATAGATATGCAAAATTGGAGAACGATTCCCAACTTATTGGTCTTGTCGATACTGACAATGCTTATCTCTTGTGCTGAACCACAAGAAGGTGTGCCGAGCCTAGGTTTCGTGGATGCGTTTGAGGATAATACGATTGAGCAAGCTAAGCTGGGCTTCTTAGCTGCCTTAAAAGAGGCGGGCTACTCGGAAGAAGCAGGGACTTTACAACTCACGTATCGCAATGCACAGGGAGATATCCCAACCTTGACTCAAATCATTAAATATCTCATTTCGCAAGAAGTAGATCTTATCGCTACGAGTCCTTCTTTGTCCACCATTGCTGCAATACAGAATACCAAGACTATTCCTATTTTCATGATGGTAGCCCCCACTCCTGCCCTAATGAATGTAACAGATAAAGAAGGTAATGATCCACCCAATCTCTATGGGATAGCAGAAAACCTGGGATACATAGATACCTCCTTTTCTATCATTCCCAAGTTGGTTAAACCAAAAGGGGCTACGCTGCGTATAGGTTTATTATACAATCAGTCGGAGCCACAATCTGTTGATGCGTTCGAGCGCTTGCAGAGTCTGGCGACGGAGCTGGGTATAGAATTGGTGGCGCGGCCGGTGAATACGACGGCAGATGTGCCCTTGGTAACTGGTGCCTTGCTCAATGCTGGGGTAGATGCCTTTTTCGCTAACCCAGATAATACGATTTTTAGTTCTTTTGAAAATATTTTGAAAGCCTGCAATGAAGCAGAGGTGCCTATATTCACCAGTGAAGCGGGCTTGGTAGAGCGGGGAGCAGTGGCTGCATACGGAGCCGATATTTATCAATGGGGACATCAAGCAGGTCAACAAGCCGCTCAATTTCTCAATAGTAAGTCTTTAGATGGGCTTAGATGGGAAATGGTAAAAACAAGGAGAAAAGTTTATAATACAGCATCAGCCGATCGCTTCGGTATTGAAGTGCCAGCTGAATACGAGTCTATAAAATAATGATTTTTTACCTTTCTGCATTTCTGTTAGGGTTGTGTTTATCAGCCATGGGTTTGGGTATTTTCATTACGATGAAAATCTTTCGCATCCCAGATATTACCACAGATGGAAGCTATACCTTAGGTGCGGCGGTGACTGCCGTAATGCTCACCCAAGGCTGGCCGATTATCGCTGTAATTCCGGTGACATTATTGGTGGGTGCAGGTGCGGGTATCCTAACAGGTTTAGTGCATACGCGTTTTAAAATCGATGCGCTCCTGTCTGGCATCTTAGTGATGACTGGACTCTATTCTATCAACCTGAGCATACTCGGTCGATCTAATATCCCCTTGATCAATATCGAAACGATCTTCACTGCCTTGTCGATATTCGACAAACAAATCTACAATGAAGTATGGGTAGGACTACTCTTTCTGGTCTTACTGAGTGGGCTATTGGCCTACTTACTACGCACTGATTTTGGCATCGCTATGCGCGCTACTGGCAATAGTGAATCGATGACCCGTGCGATGGGAATCAATAATGATCGGATGAAGATTATCGGGTTGGCTATCGCGAATGCGCTTACCGCACTGAGTGGCTTTTTGGTAGCGCAATACCAAAGTTTCACCGATATCAATATGGGAATAGGTATTGTGCTGGTCGGTTTAGGGTCCGTCTTGATTGGAGATGCCTTGATCAATTGGTTGAAAATCCGCCATATCTGGCTCCAGTTGGCCTTGGTCATGTTGGGCTGTATTTTATTCCAAATGGTGCTTGCGGTAGCCCTGTCCTTGGGCGTTCATCCGAATATGCTGAAACTCATTACGGCAATTTTTGTTTTAGCCATTGTTGGTATCCCTCGTTTAGCTAGAAATCGAACGGCATGATTCAATTAAATAACATAACACGCGTTTTTAATCAGGATCAGGTGAATGAAGTCCTGGCGCTGAAAGAAATTAACCTTACGATCAAGCGCGGAGAATTTGTTTCTCTGATCGGTTCCAACGGATCGGGTAAGACCACACTGATGAACGTGATTTCAGGCGCTGTCCTTCCTAGTACTGGCAAGGTATATCTTCATGGAGAAGATGCCACCCGATTACCCGAACACAAGCGAAGCAAATGGATCGCTCGCGTTTTTCAGAATCCCCTCGGAGGTACAGCACCGGATCTAAGTGTGCTCGACAATTTCCGATTGGCGGCCTTACGTACGTCCAAAAAACAGCTAAAGATCGGTATCACGGGGGCTTTCAAAGAAAAAGTAAGGGCCCGGATAGCAGAGTTGGGTTTGGGATTAGAAGATAAAGTAAAGCAGCCGATGGGTACCCTCTCTGGCGGTCAACGCCAGGCCCTCACTTTGCTGATGAGCACCATGGATCATACAGACATCTTACTGCTGGATGAACCTACCGCTGCACTCGATCCACGTTCCGCTGAAGTGGTACTGCAAACCGCACAGAGAATCATTACTACTTATAATCTTACCACTGTATTTATCACCCACAACCTCCAAAATGCCTTAAATTATGGCAATCGGCTGATCCAAATGAAAAATGGGACGATAGTACGCGACCTTGATGCCGAGGCTAAAGAGAAGTTGAAGCTCCAAGAAGTGTATGAATGGTTTGGCTAGTCACTGCTCCAGCAAACAAGCGCTGTGATTTCGTCCATAGGTATTATATTTACCCCCGAATCCTGAAGTTTCAAAAACGCCTACCAAGGTTCTTAGCCAACTTCAATAAATAAACTGCACATGAGACGCCTACTCCTTGGCCTATCCCTTTTCCTTGGATTTCAATCTTTTGCCGCTACGGTAGATACTTTCGAAGTATTCTCTACCGCAATGAATAAGTCCATAAAAAATATTGTTGTCAAACCAGATTCCTATGATAGCACCCAGCATCAATTTGCCACCGTCTATCTGCTCCATGGTGCTTCGGGCAATTTTTCCGATTGGCTCAAAAAGGTACCTGCCATCCAGGCGCAGGCCGACCTGCACCAATTGATTATCGTCTGCCCAGATGGAGGAAATAATAGCTGGTATTTCGACAGCCCTATTGATCCTAGCATGCAATACGAAACTTATATCTCGCAAGAACTCGTCAGTGCGATTGATAGCCAATATCGGACCCTAGCCAGTAGGGATAAGCGGGCCATTACTGGACTAAGTATGGGAGGACATGGCGCGCTATTTTTGTGTTTTCGCCACCAAGATACTTGGGCCGCTGCCGGGAGCATGAGTGGTGGCGTTGACCTCAGGCCTTTCCCCAACAATTGGAATATTAAAGACCGAATCGGCACTTATGCCGCCCACCCAGAACGCTGGGAAAGCAATTCTGTGACCAACCTGCTATACCTACTCAATGGAAAAGCATTGGCATTGATCATCGATTGTGGGGTAGATGATTTCTTTTACCAGATCAATGCCAGCCTACATGATAAGATGGTAGAACGAAATATTCCACATGACTACATTGAACGACCGGGGAAACACAATTGGGCGTATTGGGAAAATGCCGTTCAGTACCAATTGCTGTATTTTAGTACTTTTTTTGAGAAGGAGTGATGGATCCCGGTGGACGGTGCAGGTACCGGGCACCAGCGGCAAGAGAGCCTTTTGATTTTGATTTGAATTTTCCTCGCTCTTTTAAAGATAGTAAGAAACCTAGGCCATAAATGAACAAAAGTCTTACCTTATCGATTTCTATTATAAGCGGATACTACTATAGTATATGGGCTTAGAGCATTTATCTTCATTCCTAGTATTCACTGGCTGCTGCCAGCAGTTTTTGAAATGTCGTTGATACACATAATTTTGTTCATCAATCTCTATCGAAAATCGCGCATTTATACTATTGGATTCTCATTTAGATCCAATTTACAGGATATGACATGTCGGTTCTAGACCAAATCAGGTAAGACCTAAATAACAATCCCTGGAATATCGAAATCATTTTTGAATTTACTCCTGAGAAACTGATCGTCATTTAACTAGCAGAAGACCAAATAAACGTATCATTGGTCTATACAAGCTGTAAAAATTAGTATTTTGAAATTTCTCATGATACATTAGCAGTAAGATATAGAGACGATATAGGCCCTTTCACCAACTAAGATCTGTCCCGACTATGAAGCATTTTTTACTGAGCATGGTTTTACTAATCAGTTTGTCCTCGGAGGCCAACAGTCAGACCCGAGACTTACATATGAGTAAGGGGCAAACCAAAGTAAATATTCCATTTGATTTCCAGAATAACTTCATCGTTGTCAGTGTTTTATTTAATAACTTCTTCCCTTTAAAATTTATTCTAGATACCGGCGCAGAACATACTATTCTCACCAAACGAGAGATAACAGACCTACTTCGAATCAATTATCAAAGAGAATTCAAAGTACTAGGTTCGGATATGCAAACCGAATTAACCGCTTACCTCGCTTCTGGTATCCGGATGCAACTAGGGGATTTGACGGCTCGAAATAGGTCTATTCTAGTATTGGATGAAGATTACTTTCGATTTGATGAATTTGCGGGGATTGATGTACATGGTATACTAGGTGCTGATTTTCTACGGCGATTCATTGTGAAGATTAATTACCGAAAGCAAATCATAACTTTATATTCTCCCCAGCATTTTTCTAAACCTAGTTCTAAATATGAAGAATTGCCCATTGAGATCGTCCGGAATAAACCTTATGTCTGGACCAAGGCGCGATTCAACTCAGACACCACGCTCAATCTCAAGCTACTATATGATACCGGCGCAAGCTTGGCTGCCTTACTGTATACCGATACCCATCCCGATATGCAATTACCCGAATCTGTGATACGTAGTCCGATTGCCATTGGCCTTGGTGGCTATTTAGAAGGCTACATTGGGCGGCTTCCTGGTATGGACATTGGTTCATTTAGACTGCAAAGTATTATCACCAATTATCAGGATCTCCCTCCTTCGGTCGACTCCACTTATACCAATGGTCGAAATGGCATTCTTGGCAATCTCATTATGCAACGTTTTATTGTCGTCATCGACTATTTCGCTAGTAAATTGTACATGCTACCCACTCGTGCTTTTCGGAAAAAATTTGATTATGACCGTAGTGGGATGACGTTGGTGGCCGCGGGGAATAACTTAAATCAATATCGTGTTTTGAATGTTATTGATGGAAGTCCTGCAGACGAGGTGGGAATACAAAGCGGTGATTTACTTCGAAGGATAAATGGTGTGCCGACTTCTCTACTTTCCTTAGGGAATATCATTCATAAATTGCAAAAAAAGGTAGGCAAACGCACTCGTGTGACCTTAAAACGAGGGGACGAAAAAATAAAAGTGCAGTTTAGGCTGCGAAAACTAATCTAGTCCGATCGCACCAAATAATCGCTATAGCCAGTGATTATATCCGATGAAGGTTCCCTTTCTCTTTACCCCTTCTTGATGACTTACCACCAGCGTTCTTCTCATCCGAATGATCCGGCATTTGCTGTAACTGTTAGGTTAAAAAATCGTATAATTGCTAATTAGTAAGGGAGATGATCAAGTACTAAACCCTGTACTTATGGCCCTTCCTACAGCGCTACCATTCAAAAACTATGAAACATCTTTTCGATCCCGTCTACTTATGGCTAGTCTAGGAGTTGGTGCTCTATTTCATCAACGAAAGCCTATTCCGCCTAATCACGGTATTGCCTGTCTCTTATACACATCTGACGCTGCCG
>CAJXUM010000227.1 GCA_913060855.1 uncultured Lewinella sp.
TCCTCTTCGTCGGCAGCGTCAGATGTGTATAAGAGACAGGCCTAAGCCTTATTCTTCTAATGACGGCTTGCGCCGAAACTGCCGAAGACCTTCCCGTTATTGCCCAAAAATGGGAGAAAACGACTTTGTCATTTGAAGGCCCAAGTACCAGTGAGGAAAATACTGAAAATCCATTTTTGGACTACCGACTTATGGTTACTTTTAAGCAGGGCGAAAAGACGATGATCGTGCCGGGTTTTTACGCAGCTGATGGTACAGCTGCCGAATCAGGAGCTGATGCTGGGAGTACCTGGCAGGTCCGGTTTCGACCCGATACAGAAGGCGAATGGAGCTACCAAGCCTCTTTCCGGAAAGGGAAAGAAATCGCTGTCTCTGATGACCCGGAGGCCGGAGAGGCCGTCGCTTTCGATGGCCAGGAAGGCCGTATCAAAGTGGTAGCAGCAGCGGAAGGAAATGAAGGGAGAATTGTCGTAGGTGATGACCATTATTTGCACTATGCGGATTCAAAACGGATTTTCCTGAAAGGAGGAGCGGATAGTCCTGAAAACTTCTTGGCCTTCCGGGACTTTGATGGGACCGAACGCGGCGAGCAAGCGGAGGATAGAGAGGGTGAAGCAACCGCCAAGGATGATTTGCATAGCTACGAACCCCATGTAAAGGATTGGAAAGCCGGGGATCCAACTTGGCAAGATGGTAAGGGGAAAGGTATGATCGGCGCATTGAATTATCTAGCTGGTAAGGGTATGAACAGTGCCTACTTCTTAACAATGAATATTGGTGGGGATGGTAAGGATGTCTGGCCTTATACGGGCTATGAAGAACGACTGCGTTTTGATTGTAGTAAACTAGATCAGTGGGAAATCGTGTTTGATCACATGGATCAACTCGGACTCATGCTACATATCGTCACACAAGAGACGGAGAATGAGCGCTTATTGGATGACGGTGATACGGGATTACAGCGGAAATTATACTACCGAGAATTGATCGCTCGTTTTGCACATCATCTTGGCGTTACCTGGAATTTGGGGGAAGAAAATGGCCCGGCTTCATTTTCCCCTAATGGTCAAACTATTCCACAACAGAAAGCAATGGCGACCTATATCAAAACACATGACCCGTACAAGAATTATTTAGTGATCCATACGCATTCGCAACCAGCGGAGCGAGATGAAATATTTGATCATTTATTGGGTTTTCCTTATTTGGATGGCATGTCAACGCAAGTGGGTGATCCGGCTACCTCTCATGAGGAGACCAAGAATTGGCGGGCCAAATCTGCGCAAGCCAAAAAGCCATGGGTGATTAATATTGATGAAATTGGGCATCATTCTAGAGGTGTTGATCCGGATGATCGAGAAAATAATAACCAAGACAGCGTTCGGGCAGAGGTACTTTGGGGTAATCTCATGGCTGGCGGTGGTGGCGTCGAATGGTACTTTGGCTGGCGAAACCACAACAATGATCTGGGTTGTGAAGACTGGCGTTCACGCGATCGGGTCTGGGATTTTACCAAGCATGCCTTAGATTTTTTCAATAATCATTTATCCGTTGGGGAGATGCGCAGTATGGATCAATTGGCTACTGGTGATCGAAGTTTTTGTATGGCTAAAGAAGGAGAATTGTATGCCTTGTATTTTCCCTTTGGCGGAACCACCAACTTGGATTTGACAGCAGCAAGTGGAACTTTTAGCGTTCAATGGTATAATCCGCGAACCGGTGGAGCATTACAATCGGCAAAAATAACGACGGTTACCGGTGGGGAGATCGTCGCTATTGGTGAGGCACCACAAGACCCTGAATTGGATTGGGCGGTATTGATTAAGCAGTCAAATTAGGATACAAAATCAGGAAACAATCTTCTATTGATTAACGGTGTAAAATCGAGTAAAGGTGGCCTGTCGCCCGTTCTCATCTTGCACACTAATCTCAATCAGGAAGGTACCTAAATCATCGGATTGTGTGAAAGAAAAAGGGAATGTTCCTTTGTCATCGGTTTGGGCCGAAGCGGTCCAAAAAAGTTGCGGGCCAATATGAGGTTGCGTGGAAGTACGCTCTACGGTCTGACCCTCCTCGATAGCATATTGTAGCACGCTAACTGGAAAAATATTCGCCGCATCTTCGGCTGGCAGGTCAATTTCAGCTAGACTCGTTTTGATGTCTACTATGCCGCTATTTCCGATGGGCCCAAATTCTGTTTTTAATTGCTGCATTTCGAAAAATAGATCAATGGTATCAATCTTTTCAATGGGAATATTATAGATGAAATTGGCATCGCGGGAAAGCAACCCATCTACAATGAAAAGCGGACTGCCCTTGTAAAAGGTCCGAATTTGTTGAGCCGGATTAAACATTCTCGCCACATATCCTCGCTTCCCCCTCTCTCTCAGTTTGAAAGGTGTGACAATTTCATTAAAGAAAATCGATAAGTCATCGAATTTTTCATAATCCTTCATGGCAAATCGCTGATCCGACTCTAATTCTATTGCATTTATGGCGGGAGCAAGTCTGCTGATCGGGTCTTCTAAGCTATTGTATAGTTGATAGATCTTTTTCCTCATCTGACTCCAAGCTAAGTATTGGGTAATTTTACTTTTTGTGGAGGTAGATGGAGGACTATCCAGGGTGATATTATCATCTAATGTCACCTTGAGATCCGTTCTTTGGTAATCCATAAATTGAAGCATCCGATTTCCTTGCAGGTCGGGTATTTTCAAGGCAAAACGTCCATCTGGATTCGATTTGGTGTAGAAAAACTGTTTTTCGGTAGGGGAATAGACGGCCAATATAGTAGACTGCCAAGATGTTCCCTGATTATCTTCCACTTTGCCGTTGATATAGATTTCTTCCGCTAGATTT
This sequence comes from uncultured Lewinella sp., assembly GCA_913060855.1. Classification (GTDB taxonomy): domain Bacteria; phylum Bacteroidota; class Bacteroidia; order Chitinophagales; family Saprospiraceae; genus DT-111. Next base: position 2,860 of record CAJXUM010000227.1, read on the forward strand.
GCGGCTTGATGCTCTGCTGTTAATGGAATGCGGTGTATCGAACTAGCCTCCTGAGCAGCCATCTCAAGCAGACCAACATCCTTGATCGAAATAGATAAATTCGCTGATACAGGTTTTCCCTGCTTATCGGTCACGGCAACAGTGGCGGCTACCTGATCTCGCCTGCCCCAGCTATCTGTACCGAGCTGCAAATCGACTTTCAAATCATTTACATTGGCAGTCAGAATAGTTGGCGTTTCCGCTAAGATTGTATGGGTTCGCGTATCTCCAAGGTCACTGTAGATGGGAATGAAAACCTCCCCGAGTTTCACTTTTGTTTTGTCGAGCTTGGCAGTCCCAAGAATCACAAAGTGATAATGGACGGAAGGAGCTTCGTAAGGCACTTTAAAATAGCCATTCGCATGGCTTTGGTTTCCTGTTTTTAGAAAATGCTCACTCAATGACTGACCTTCATCATTTACTAAAGCTAGTTTGAGTGCTAGATTATGCGGCTTGAATGAGTTGGGGAAATAGAGTGTATACCAAATATTTTCACCTGTTGTATAGAACGGTTTATTGAGGTGTATGATGATACTTTCCTCACTGTTTCCCTGAGCCTGGACGATGGAAGATATGCATAATAAGCAACCTATAATGCAAAGATGAAGATATCGCATGAAAATTGAAGTTTTACCGTTTTGAGTTGACGAAAATTTACCCATGATTAATCTTATTGAATCCAATAATCAGGTTTTTGAGAACTGCTATTGGAGATCAATAGACATTCGAAGCAAATGAAGCGGGGAGGCTCTTGCCCAGCGGGTACAACACCGGGGCAAAGGGGCAAGATTACCTGATCTATATCTCTGGGCGAAACAAAAAGGCGGATCGTATCTTCCTGGATAGCACTGAAATATCCAAAGACATCTTCCTCCGCATCGGCAGAATTAGAAAAATTACCTCGAATTTTGCCTGGAGGTGCTTCAAAAAAATTCCCGGAAATATCTACTACTTTGCGAATGCTTTCCCAGTATTCGAATGCTTCTTCCGAAATGGATTGTTGACGAACCGTTAGATAGTAGCCAGTTACAAAACGATAATTTAATTTTTCTTCAATAATGAATTGTTTTTCTAGCACTGGCCTTGGGCTTGCATTTCCGTTAAATACAACAGGGCGTTCTCGTTGTAGTATTTCAGATACATAGCAAGACTTCTGTGTCGGTATGTTCTGACCTTCATCTAGACTTTCTACAAACCTATAAGTGCCTGTCATATCCCATTTGAGAACGGCCTTATTATCACCACTTTCCGCCGTTAAGGGTGTGTTGATGAAAAATCGAATAAAGGTTTGGTCAACAATGTCTTCATTGTCATTAATGTCCTCTCGTGTTTCGAGTTCATAACTCAGTCCACTAGCCTTAGGAACTGGGTTAAGCTTTTCAAAACTCGAAGTATAAGTTTTACCTTCTACAGTGTTAATCTGTAACTGGTAGGATTGCCCTTCTTCTATTGAAATGCTGGAGCTATTAGCGGGAATACTTAGCCGATATATTCCTTCAAATTGTAATGGAACAGATATTCCTTCTCCTTGCTCATTTAGGAGAAAGACTTGCGCATCATTCACAGGAATGGGTGTGCTGAAACCACTGAAGTTGTCCACTTGGTTAACAGTGACGTTTAGAGTGGAAGGCGAACTTTTCAATAAAGTGGCAGTAATGGCTAAGTTATTGGCGGTTGTAGGTGGCGCTGCCAAATCTATTTCCGAAAGGCAACTTCCTAAGCCTAAGAGTAGTAAGGTGCCAAGGCTGTATGATAATTTAGTAAATAGCTTCATAGCGTTTCGAAATTGAAAGTGAGTGCAGGGAATATATTACCTAGGATAGCCAATTTATTAGCAACTGGAGGCTGGAAGGGTTGTTGGGTAAAGAAGACAGAAAATGCATTCTGCCTGCTATACAAATTATATAGAGATATGGTCCAACTGGTTTTTATCTTCTTCGTTAAATTATACCCTTTACCCAAGGTGTAGGCCAAATCTAGTCGGTGATAATCGGGTACTCGCAGCTGGTTTCGATCGGAATAAATGGGTACGACCAAGCCATTGATTTCACGATAGGAAGCAATGGGCGCCGTAGTGGGCCGACCGGTTCCATAGACAAAATTCACGCTAAGGGTATTCCGACGATTGATATGGAAATTAAAGACCGCACTGAGATCATGCGGTTTATCAAAGTTGCTTGGAAACCAGTTCTTATTATTAATCCCGGCAATCTGTTTTTCTGTTTTCGAAAGGGTGTAACTCAAATAGCCATCCCATCTTCCTTGCTTTTTCTTTGCGCTAAACTCAAAGCCATAGGCTCGACCAATACCCGTAAGTAATTGTGTTTCTAAAAATTCATTGACAGTGAGTTCTGCAAAATCCTTATAATCAAATAATTCATCAATAAATCGCACATAGGATTCGGCTGAAAACTCCCAGTTATTATCCTTGGTATTTCTAAAGTAACCAATTGAAAAATTATGAGAACGCAAAGGCGCAATGAGTTCATTACTGAGTTGCCATTGGCTACTGGGAGTTGGCGTGTTTGTATTGGCTATCAGATTGATAAATTGAGCAGTGCGACTATATCCACCTTTCACGGAAGAGTTGGCACCCAATCGATACCGGAAAGAAACCCTAGGCTCGATACTACCATAGGTAGCTACAATTTTTGCTCCATTAAAGCGGGTAGAATCTCGCAAACCACTAAGCGTGGGTCTTTCGGGATCTTCATATTCGTAAACAGTACCAGGCCCTAAGGAATTATACAGTCCTAGTCGCAAGCCACCAGAAAAAGATAAAGAGGGATTAACCGTCCAATTAGCATTGAGGAAGATGGCGGATTCCAATCCCTGTTCTCTTTCTAAACTCTTGGGTTTGATTTGAGATAAGCCCCCAATTGGGCGCAGTTCTCCGGGATCAATCTGGTATAGAATAGTAGATATTCCCGCATCAAATGCTAGTTCATTTGAATGGCTATACGTTAAGTGTTCCTTTACTTTATAATAAGTCACATCATTATCTAATGCTTGCGCATCAGTCCCATCTAGGTCGAGCTGCGTACTTTCATACTTACTAGCTGTAATCGATAAGCGGGAGAATAATTTATCAGAGAAGATCTTTTTATAGATCAATTGCCCCATCTGTGTTCCATATTCATAGCCAAACAATTCATTAAAAGAGAACTGATCTCTGGTAGAATAGGCCGAAAGGGTTAGTGTGTTTTTCTCGTTGATACGATGGGTGTAGCGGAGATTAAGATCATAAAAGGTAGCCGAACTTCGTTTTACCTCAGGAAGATTGATCAATCCTAATACCCAATCAGAATAACTACTTCTAAATCCAACAATAAAAGAAGATTTATCTTTTTGAACGGGACCTTCTATACTCACCTTGCTGGATACCAAACCGAGCCCACCCTGTGCTCGATATTCCTTGAAACTGCCATCTCGCATCTCCACATCCAGTACCGAAGCCAACCTGCCACCGAATTGTGCCGGAATATTACCTTTATATAAGGTGACATAACTGATTAGTTCTGGATTTAATGTACTGAAAAAGCCCAAGGCATGAGAAGCGTTAAAAAGTATGCCTTCATCTTGCATGAGTAAATTCTGATCTACTTCACCTCCTCTTACGTTGAAACCGATGGCGCCTTCTCCAATGGTACTAATACCAGGCTGCAAGAGTAAACTTTTGACTACGTCGATTTCTCCGAGAAAACTAGGTAGTTTCTTGATGGATTTGACATCCAATCGGGCTACACCTACTTGGGCACTTTCCACATTTACATTAGCCGACTCCGCTCTCACCAATACCTCCTTGAGATTGATGGCTGCTTTGCTCAGTTCTACTTTTAGCTCTCCTGTACCGAGCACCGCAGTTGAGCGAATAAAGTCATCATAGCCTACATATTGAATGATCAATTCATGTCGACCACCCGGAATTTCCATTTCGAATTTTCCGTTTTCATCACTAACTGTTCCGGTGTTGAGGTCTTTCCAAAAAACGGTAGCTCCGATTATCGATTCGTTGGTGTTGGGGTCAACGATTTCGCCACTTATCTTCGCTCTGCCATTGGGTTCTAGCGTTTCGATTTGGCCAATGACCAAGTCTGGTTGATTAATATCGGTAACATTATCGCCACTGATATTATTTTCCATGGTTTCGTAAAACTCGGCGGAAAAAGATTCATTGATGAAGGTCAGGGGGGCCAGTACTATGGCATAGTCCCGATAGTTGAGATAGCCCAGACTGGTTCCAGAAAGGAGTTGATCCATTACTTGCGGAAGTAGTGTGCCTGCGAAAGTGAAGGTTTGTGGATTTGAGGAAAGATCATCTGGACGGTAATAAAATCTAATCTTATGTTTCTGTTCAATATCCTGCAAGATATCGCTCAGGGGCTCATTTTGGTAATTGCCTGTGATCGTTATCGTGGCAATTTCTTGCCCACTAAGCCACCCAGCAAAAAGGAAAACGAGCAAGAATGTAAACAGTCGAGGTTTTAGGTACATTGTATTTCTATTCATGCATAAAGTTGGTCCGATAAAGGTAAGCTAAAAAAGCACACTTTGAGACAACAGTAGATCCAGATAAATGTTTTCTGCCATTTATATTGCCAAACTATTAGACAAAAGCGATGGCTCATATTTTCCACATCGTCTATTTTGAAAATACCAAGAAACGAATACGCAAAATTCAGTATTTTTGACAAAACCAACTATCACTATGCACAAAACGATATCTCCCTATTATACGCTGTTCTTTCTTTTAATCTTTACGGCTTGCCAAACTTCAGCACCGCCTCCCAGTGAAGCAGTTTCCGAATTTATAGGCGTGGAAATCAGCGAAATTGAAGATGAATTACAAACCTTGATTGGCCTTTGGTATCCCCGGATAGTAGATACGATTAAAGGCGGCTATTTTACCAATTTCGAGTATGACTGGTCACCATCCGAGAAGCAGTCCAAAATGTTGGTTACTCAGGCTAGAGGCCTATGGACAGCGGCCCGAATGGCGCAACATTTTCCAAAAAAGAAGGGACTCCTCAAAGCAGCGGATCATGGTTATTTATTTTTGACCACAGAAATGTGGGATGCGGAAAATGGTGGTTTTTTCCTGGACTGGATACCGAGTAGTGAGCGTACTAGTCCACCTGGGTTCCATTTGACTTATGCGAATGCTTTTGCGCTTTACGCCTTGGCCGAGTATGCCAAGATTAATCCAGACCCTGGGGTGTTAGCTTGGGTAGAAAAGGTTTTCAATTGGCTAGAAGAACAGGCCTAT
>CAJXUM010000228.1 GCA_913060855.1 uncultured Lewinella sp.
GCGTCAGATGTGTATAAGAGACAGGAATGAAACCACCGAAGCAGAACAATTTCAAAATACCTGCCTTCGTCCTATTCTCAAATTACAGAACGATTTGTTAATCGCCTTGTTCAAAAGCTACATCCTAAGTCGGAAAGGCAAGTTTCATCAATTATCCGATACCGCCAAGGCTGCTTATATCGCCGACAATATCAAGAAAGATTTAAAATTCAAGAACCTACTAATCGGCGCTGTCCTTGGACATTTCACGATGGAGGAATACCAGCTATACCAAAACAATCCCCAAGAATTGAATCGGCGGATTTCCAACATGCTGATCAAACGGTTGCAGGATCAAATAGATAGCTTTGCCATTGTTTTAAAATAACTGGATCAAGTCTCAAAAAAGATCGAAGAAGTTTTTTTGTTCCCAAGCTCCTATATTCTCGATTGTTATGTAACTTTACGCCTACTGCAATGCTAATTTTCGATGATCGATTTTTCCATCTATTTGTCTCGTTTAGGGTTTAAACGAATGCCGCCAGTGGCGCTGAAAAGCCTTCAGCAACTGCAGCGGGCTCACTTATTGCGTATTCCATTTGAAAACTTAGATATTCACAGGAAGGTCCGAATTGAACTGGACAGCAGCAAAATTTTCGCCAAGGTCATGTCTAATAATCGAGGCGGTTTTTGTTACGAATTAAATGGCATTTTCTACGAATTATTGACGCATATTGGTTTTCAAGTCAAACGAATCTCCGCCCAAGTCTACTCCGAAGAAAACGGTTATTCACCCGAATATGACCATATGTCCTTATTGGTGCAAATAGATGGCCAATACTACTTATCCGATGTGGGTTATGGAGAATTTGCTTTCGCTCCTTTAGCCCTGCGTTTCAATGAGTTGCAAAAGGATGAAAGAGGCATTTTTATAGTAAATGAATTCCGGGATGGTTATCTACGCGTCTGCAAATTAGATGAAAAAGGAGAAGAAAAAACAGAATACATCTTCAAACCGGATGCACAGCCTTTTGACGCCTTTACCGGAATGTGTAACCACCAACAGGATGATCCCAATTCTCATTTTTGGCAAAAAAAGCTAATAAGTAGAGCCACGAAAAATGGCCGTATTACGATTAGCGGGCCCCTACTCAAAATCCGAAAAGGGAAAAAGATAAAGGAAAAAGATCTCGAAAATGAAGAGGCATTTGACAAGGCCCTGTGGAAATACTTTAAGATAAAATTTTAAGTAGCTCGCCAAAATTATCTCTGTATTTCTGATTGAGGGAATTTTTTTCTTAATCGAGGCGAGGGTTCCTAACCTTAGCCGCTCTAAGGGAGGCGGTTCCTCAACGAAGAGTAAGGAAAAAAGGGCTCATCAGAAGTATTTAGTTTAATTTGGCGAGCTACTTAAGCCTTCGCTAGAACTCAATCAAGCCCTTTACGATCATGAAACTTATACTAAGTTGCGCTTTCAGTTTATTTTTCCTGGGTTTAGGTGCCCAATCGCACACATCCTATTTGACAGGTAGTAGCACCGATATAAATACCGATCCATCAGGCGGAGTTTGTCTCATGGGCGGTGCTAGCGAAAATGATGCGGCCATGCAGTGGTTCTTGCAGCGGGCTAAGGGAGGAGATATCCTCGTCATTCGTGCTAGCGGGTCAGATGGCTACAACGATTATCTATTTTCAGAGCTGGGGGTGCCTGTCAATTCTGTGGAAACCATCGTATTCCACAATGGACAAGCCGCTTTCGATTCCTATGTACAAGCTAAAATCCAGCAAGCAGAAGCGATTTGGATAGCTGGAGGAAATCAGTGGAAATATGTTTCTTATTGGCGCAATTCGCCTGTTGACAGCCTAATCAATCTGGGTATACGGGATAGAAACATCGTGATCGGAGGTACTAGCGCAGGAATGGCGATACAAGGAGGCGTTTATTTCTCGGCGGAAAACGGTACGGTCTCTTCTCCAGCTGCCCTTGCAAATCCTTATGACAACAAAATAAAGATAGATTCTAGTCGCTTCATTCAAAACGACTACCTGGGGGAAGTCATTACCGACACCCACTACGATGCTCGGAATCGCAAAGGACGGCACGCCAGTTTCCTCGCCCGGATGATCACCGACTATGGCATGCAAGCCAAGGGCATTGCCTGTGATGAGTATACCGCCGTCTGTATTGATAAAGAGGGAATAGCGAGGATATTTGGCGGGCACCCGCAGTACAATGACAATGTCTATTTCATTCAGACCAATTGTGAGCTTGAAATCCCCAACCCGGAAACCTGTGTACCTAATCAAGCCTTGCACTGGAATCTGAATGGAGAAGCCCTGAAGGTATATCGGGTAAAAGGCACACCGACTGGAAGCTATACATTTGATCTGAAAGATTGGTCAACAGGGCAAGGCGGGAATTGGCTACATTGGTCTATCAGAAATGGCGTTTTTTCAGAACGCCCTGGTACGCAAATTAGGTGCCTACCGTGATTCTGTCATTTGTGACCCCTTCGAAAAATACTGTTTATCCATTAAAAGGCGCTAGTGGCTAAGAAAGACGGGGTATTTACTTATCTACTGGTAATAGGTAGCATAAAAGCCTCTAGCTTGTATTGAATTCCTCACAAAATCACTCAAGAACAAGCCACTACTACAGGATGCTGAATTTTTATCAAGCTTTACAATCTGCCGATTTCTATAAGAAAGTCATCATCGAGGATATGCTATGTGTAGAGTATAAATGCCTCGACCAAAGGGACTATTTTGACTTTTGGACGGACTGTGGGTGTTTGGTTTATTGTACCGCCGGAAAGAAGCTCTATCGTTCCAATACCGCCGATATCGAAGTAAGCCCAGGCTCGATTTTCTATATGAAGAAAGGAGCCTATACCGGTAAAAACTATCACGGCGATCAATATTGCGCACTCATCTTCTTTATGCCGGATCATTTCATTCAAAGTTTTCTATCACGATATCCTGACCTTAGGACACCTGCAGACCAGATAGAAAGCGCATGGCGAGATGGCATCATACCCATCGATACGAATCCTACTTTGGAAAGCTATTTCTTTTCCTTCTTACACTATTTCAGCCACGTATTAGATATCAAGAAGGAGATACTGACTGTCAAATTACAAGAATTTCTCCTGACCATTTTCACGCAAGACCAACATCATTCTTTCGCTGCTTACTTGTCGAGTCTAGAACAAGATCGATACTGGAATTTCCATCACCTTATTGAAGAAAACTACGCTAGCAATATGAAGCTGGAAGAATACGCTCAACTATGCAATATGAGCCTTTCCACTTTCAAGCGGGAATTTCTAAAACGCTACGGAGAAGCTCCGGGTAAATGGCTACTTAAACGTAAACTTCAATTGGCCGCCCGACTGTTGCTACAATCAGATAAAATCATCAACGAGGTATCTTTTCAATGTGGCTTTGAAAGTCCCTCTCATTTTATCCGCGTATTCAAAAAGCGTTTTGGTTGTACGCCATTGAAATACCGAGCGCAAAAAGTATAATTGCCCATTCGACTTTGACCCGATTATATCATTTCTTGAACTTTTTGGGATACCCCCTCAGGGCTGATTTGCTGCAAATTTGTCTTATCAAAACGAGCAAATATTTATTCAACCCAAAATTTTCAAACCATGCGAAACGCAATCCTTATTTGTTTAACCCTTATGGTAAGTCTGCAATTATTCATCAGCTGCGAAGACAAAGCCGCAGACATACCCCTGGTGATGACTTTACACGCCGTGGGAACAGCAACCGCCACCCCTACCCAAATGACATTGCCAGGACTCGAGATTGAAGTAAGTGGAAATGCATTTACAATGGACTTCTACGATGCCCCAACAGCAAAGCGCCTAGGAAGCGTCACAGACATCAGTGTCGCTACTGAAACCTTTGAAGACGGACGTATGAAAGGAGAAAATTATACGATTTTCACTTTTGAAGCGGACAATAGTACCCTCATATTACACAACTTCATAGATATGACACCCATTAGTGCCATAGCACTTCAGGCCGTGATCCCTGTCGATAAGACGAAATATAATTTAATAGGCGGGACAGGCCGGTTTGCTGGTGTCACAGGTGGTTCAACATTGCAAGCAATTTTAGATATGACGGAATTTGATCTAGGAAAGATCGGTTTTGATTGTACCTATCGGATCAGTATTAACTAATTTAGAATGACAAAGTGATTTGTTGAAAGTCCAAAGGCTGGAAATCTAGTGGTGCAAATAGAGGTAATCTCAATTCAAGAACCTAGCACCTACCTTGGGCCTTTCGACAAATAATTTCAGATAAAATCCCCAAATCATGCAAAAGAAAAAGGCAATCATTTTAGGCTCTAGCATGGCAGGTTTGTTGGCCGCTCGCGTATGCGCCAATCACTTTGAAGAAGTGCTTATCCTTGAAAAAGATAAAATTCAAAACCATAAAGCTCATCGCAAAGGAGTTCCGCAAGATCAACAACTCCACATCCTCTTATCTAGGGGATTCCAAGCGATTATTCGATTATTTCCCGGCATTCAGGAAGATTTAGAGGCCCAAGGTGCTATCGCTGGAGATATCGGACAATTACTGCAGTGGTATAGTGAGGGGGACTTTCGGCCGCAATGCAATACCGGCGAGCAAACGATCATGATGAGTCGACCACTACTCGAAATGACGGTTCGAAAGATTTTATTGCAGCAACCTAATGTCCAGCTACAAGATCAAACTCGGGTAATAGCGCTACTCGGATCGGAGGAATCTATTACTGGTGTAGAGACCAAAGACGGTTATGTGAATGCCGATCTAGTGATTGATGCCACCGGAGTAGGATCTCGTTTGTTGTCGCAATTATCTGCGATGGGTATTGAGCTGCCTCCGGTAGAAGAAGTGAAGGTAAATGTGAAATACACTTCTTTTCTTTTTCCCCGAGAGGATAACTTCAAAAGCCTGATCAATATCAACTCCAAGCCCCCTTTTAATTCCAAGCATGGAACCATACAACCCATTGAGGAGGGAAAAATGATCGCCATGGTACAAGGTAGAACCAATGACAAGGCGCCGACTAGTATCGAGACCTTCAAGCAATATACGGCAGCCTTGGAACATCCTTTAATCTATGAAAAGATCAAAGACCTGGAGCCTTTAAGTGAAGGGGCATCCTACCATATCCCTTTTGTACGTTGGATTCACTTCGAACAGTTAAAGCAATACCCAGCAGGTATTTTACCCTTGGGAGACGCTGTCTGTCGCCTCAATCCCGTTTATGGTCAAGGCATGAGTGCTGCGGCCATGCAGGCGGAAATCTTGGATGAACTACTGCAAAAAACAGCTTTAGATCAATTGTGGAAACCTTATTTCAAACAAGTCGCAAAGGCCGTCAAAACACCTTGGGAATTAACCGTGGCTGAAGATTTCAAGTTTCCAGAAACAGAAGGTGTACCGCCTAAGATTCCGGGCCTGGTCATCCGATACTTCAGCAAATTCAATCGGGTAATGAATAAGGACCCTTATTTATTCAAGGCCTTCGCAAAGGTGCTAAACATGGTAAGTGAACCGACGGTCCTCTTGCACCCCAAAATGATTTGGAAGGTGCTCTGGGCGAAGTAAAAAAGGCTTCCATTTCAACAAAGGGGCACTGAATCACAGAGAAGAAAGGATCGACTGTGTCTCAGTGCCCTGTCTGACATTGGCCAGAATCGGTAGGTCCGTGTTTAATTTGCTCTTTTATTCATCTGATGGTAGCGCGATTATTGTGTTACAATTCTGGTGATTTACAACTTTCTCCCGCTACAGGTTCTCTTCCTGATCAATCCGCTCCTATTCCGCCAAGTGCTCAAATGGCGTTCCTTCCACAATCAGGGTCTACAAAGGCTGTGCACTCCTCTGAAGGCTTCATCCAAAACCTGAGATAGCTTTTCAGGTGTCTGTTTGGGCAGGCCTTAATTTACCCCTCACGACAAATCTTCTTTTATCCTGCTTACCTATAAATGCTCTAACACTGCCTTAGATCACTGAAAAGTTGGCATTTCGAAAAAAAATTAATCTTTTTTCAAAAAAAAGTAGAACAATTCAAAGATAGTTGCGTTCTTACAGAAGATAGCATTACTATTATATATAATTGCAAAGTTATGATACAGGATACGAATACTAGCGTAAACTCATTTACCTCTGACTTTCATTCTCTTTCGCATTACTTAAGATCCTTTGCACTTAAGTTAACTCAGGACATACATACAGCGGAGGATTTATTCCAGGATACCGCTTTTCGAGCCTTCAAACACCAGGACAAGTTTAGTCAAAATTCGAATTTGAAGGCTTGGTTGTCTACGATTATGAAAAATACCTTTATCAATAACTTCAGGGTAAAGAAGAGGCGCGCCAATGTATTCGACACCACTCCCGAAAATTATTTACTGAATTCAGAAGTAGGAAAAATTCCCAACGATGGTGAAGGCCAATTGGCTTTGGATGATCTCCATCAATTAATAGAAAAGTTAGACGACAGATACAAGTCCCCCTTCCTGATGATGTACCAAGGCTATAAATATGATGAAATTTGTAGCCTACTTGACCTCCCCATAGGAACTGTGAAGAGCCGAATCTTTCTAGCCAGGAATGCATTGAAAGAGCAAATTAGATTACTGTACCAGGAACCAGCTATGCTGAACTAATTCTTATTTCAAAAAACATTAGCTCCAAATCATATGACACAGTTACTAGTTAATCTTAAAATCAATCCGAACCTCCACCTTAAAAATCCACAGGAGACTGGCCTGGGGAAGAAAATTATTGAGCACAGTGTACTCTTGATTGATAAGATCGGGTTTGAACAATTTACATTTAAAAAACTAGCAGAGGTTATCGGCTCTACAGAAGCCTCGATCTATCGATATTTTGAAAATAAACACCAGCTCTTTGTCTATCTCTTGAACTGGTATTGGGAATGGATGATCATTCGGATTGACTTAAATACCATGAACATATCTGATCCTGTTCAAAAACTTAAGATAGTCCTTGGTATCATCGTTGACACAGCTAATCGCAATACGGCTGTTGAGTTCGTCGATGAAGAGGCGTTACACCGCATCGTCGTACGTGAAGGAACAAAAGGTTATCACCACAAGTGGGTTGATGAAGAAAATAAGGAGGGATTTTTCCTTTCCTACAAACAACTAACCGAACAAATTGCAGACCTCTTGTTGAACATTAATCCTGACTTTCACTACCCCAAAACGACAGCTAGTATGCTGATCGAGACCGCCAACAATAACTTATATTTTGCTCGGCATCTTCCACGCCTAACTGATCTGGCTGGTGAAGGCGACAACTTATCTAACCAGATAACCAAAATGCTCGAGTTTTACACCTTTAGCTTGTTACAACGGGTACCAGAAATGACGATGATAGAAAAATAAGAGAAACCCGAAGAACTATATTATCAACTGCATTAAACACCAAAACCTTCTTCCATGACCGGCCTTATTTGTTTGTTGACGATTCTAATTTCAAACTGGTCTATCAGTAAAGTGTCTGAAAATAATGGCTTGATCCAAGTCTACATCAAGGGCTATCCAATGTTGGTAAAACCCTTAGTCAAAGGCCCTTGGAATCTTTACCTGCACACCTACAAGCAGGAAGAGATAGTTGGAGTAGGTCCTAATGGATTAGAGAAAGAACACATCAATACAGAACGATACTATCTAGTGAGTCAAAAAGAGACGATACTTCTCACACCACATAATTTTGCTGCTATTATCAAACAACAGTTTCCGGATCATGATGATCTACATGGGTTACTAGATCAAGTGGGATTCAGCTTTGGGAACCTGGTTCGATTGATCGAACAGTGCAATAATTACCAGCAGCAAATGGTGGTGATTAAATAAATCCAAGTGTTTTTGTGAACTCGTATTCGTACATATCAATCTACTTGGGCGGGCCTTCAAGGCCCGCCTTACTTTTTTCTTTCCACTGATACTTAGCCAAATGAAATTCTACACCCGAAAATTAATTAAACCCGGTGATCTCAATGCAAATAATACCTTATTTGGTGGGCAGCTACTTAAATGGATAGATGAAGAGGCCGGTATTTATGCCATGTCTAAGCTCGAAAACAAGAGAGTAGCTGTCTCTTATACACATCTGACGCTGCCGACGAAGAGGATAGTGTAGAT
>CAJXUM010000229.1 GCA_913060855.1 uncultured Lewinella sp.
ATCAGCCTCGGTCTCGTGGGCTCGGAGATGTGTATAAGAGACAGGCAGTACGGGATGTGTATAACGCAATGGCTTTTTTAACACCCAGTCGGTTAAACCCTCCTCTAAAAGCTTAACTGCGGCGGCTATTTCTCCTTTAACAGCCAGGTCGGTCATCGCCGATTTCCACTCCAATGCTAGGGCCCCCATGATATCTACCAAGGGGACCGAGCGATCTGTAATTTCTTTAAGTGGAAAGGTCAAAAAAGAAAATGCAGCAGCAGCTTTGAAGCTAAAAATGAGCGTCAATTCGCGATTTTGTCGGTTGACTTCTTTATAAATAGATCGCGGCCCTACAAGGGATAAATTGGATTTGTAGATTGTTTCCCCTGCTCTCGTCTGTTTGTACAGATGGAATAGGATATGGGCTGCTCCGTCTGGGAAGACAAGGAAAGGACTAGGCCTTTTCCATGTCTGCTTAGCTTGAATACTTCGGTAGTCTTGAAAAAAGGGTTGAAGTATAGGCTTAGGTTGATAGCGTTCGTAGGTTACCATTCCCACTTTTATACTTCTTCATCTTCGTTTTTCGTCTCTTCCTTATTATTCAATATATCTTTACTCTTCTCAAATTGCTTTTTATAAAATGCCTTAAAACTGTCCGGGTTCAGGTCGTGTAAGGTTCCGCCCGTATCCAAATGCTCCTTGAAGACTTGGCCCAGCGCATAAGTAGAGCTAGCCGCAAAAGCAGAAAGTGACAAGCCTCCTAATGCCCAGCCTACTACTGGAATGGTTTTGACAATAGAACGGAGGCTATAAGCGGGAATCCGACTCATGGTCGATCCTGTAAATGACATGACAATCGCTTTTCCTTTCTGCTCACTATACGCACAATTGTAGTACTTACACAATTGCTTAACCATATCCAACTGAACGGCACTAATGCCGATAATATCTAAAATCGGAATAGGCATAAAGCCCGGTACGGCCGAAAACCAAGTATGGTTTTTAATAATTGCATCAGGGCTGGAGGTATCAATAGTTTGCATGGTCGTAAATTTAAGTCGGGTTTAAAAAACCGGAGCGGTCAAGGAAGCTGCGAGCAGCCTGCTATATTTGCTCCGGATAAGATTGAAAGGCATATGTGGGCCAAATGGCCCTGACGTATTTCTTATCAATTATTGGCAGCGTCGAACGGGGAACCAATCCCCTAAGCCGCAGGAACGAGCTCGATCCACAATTTTCTTTTTCGTGCGATGATGCACGTGTGGACAATTCGCATTTCTACCTCTCCGCACAGCAGGATCATCGCAAGGGCAATCCCCAAATGCTCTATTTTCATCAATCACAATAAAGGTGGTCGGGTCAATATAGATAAAGCCCTGTACTTGATAAACATTGTACCCATCTACCTTAGGGTCGCATTGGCCATCGTTACTCAAAGCAAGGGACGTAGAACTAAAAACAAATTGCCCATCTGTCTCTACTATTCCTGCTAAAGGCTGAGTTACATGGAAAGCAGCTCGTGTTTTGAAGAAACCAAAAGATTCTTGCGTGAAAATCGTCTTACCACTTGTCTCCTCGATATAAAAAGTCTTACCATCCTCAACCAATACGATCCGCTCAATTTGATCGAAATCAAGCTGATAGTCTTCGCCGCCGTCTGTTTTCACCGATAGGGGCGAAAAGACAGCCAACAGTGCTGCCACGGTCAACATTCCAATCAGACTCAATGATACTAAAGTAGGTAATTTCATTTTTCGACTTATCTTGAAGGGTTTAAATGAGTACGAAAATCATACTACAAAATTGCTCGAATTCGAGCCCCATGTCAAGCTTTTGGCCGAATTGTTATGGTTTTTCTCTACGCAGAACTATTGCCAAAAAGAGAGCCTCCATTTGCTTTCAATCAAAATATTATTCCGTTTTTCATCAAAATACAGACAGCTTCACTATAACACAAGTCCGTTGAAGTTATAGCTTAACGGGCTTCATTGTGTTTTTCCAATAATCAAAATCGCTATAGGGCTTCCTTTTCTTACTATTATCAATAAAAATACGCCCTACCGAATTCGTACCTGAGCCTCATTATTTTCATCCATCCAGCCCCAAGCCATCTTCTCTGTATTATAAGCAAAGGCATAATCACCCAATGTATTGATTCCAATGACTCCACCGAAACCTTTCCCTTTTTTGTGGAGAATATCGATTCCCTCCTTAGCCGCCTGATGCGCTTTCATGTGCAGCATCTTATCGCAAACCGTTTTACTCAGGAGTACTTTCATAATGGCCTCTCCCCAACCGGTAGTTGATACCGCACCACTCTCATTATCGGCATAGGCTCCTGCGCCAATAATGGGGCTATCTCCCACTCGTCCAGCCATTTTCCTAGGGGTGCCTCCGGTTGAGGTAGCGGCAGCCAGATTCCCCAGGTGATCCATGGCCACAGCGCCTACGGTATCGCTAGGTAAGGGCTCGAAAGGATGGTGAGGCTTGAAATCAGGATCTTTGTTTATCTGATGATAGTAAGCCA
Organism: uncultured Lewinella sp.; assembly: GCA_913060855.1. GTDB lineage: Bacteria > Bacteroidota > Bacteroidia > Chitinophagales > Saprospiraceae > DT-111. The sequence continues at coordinate 2,510 of CAJXUM010000229.1, forward strand.
GCTCCCGGTCCGTCAGCAGCGCCTGAGGTTCCAAGGTTTCAAAACCGATACGTTGCGCAAAAGCCTGTGCCCCCTGTCCGACCAACATACTATGCTCGGTCTCTTCCATGATTTTACGGGCTAAGCTCACCGGATGTAGTAAGTTTTGGACAGCGGCAACGGCCCCAAAAGAAAGGGTAGCCCCATCTATGATAATAGCATCGAGTTCAATTTCTCCTTTTTCGTTCAAGAAAGCACCTCGCCCTGCATCGAAAGTAGGATCTTCCTCTAATAGGTTAACAGCCAACTCTACGGCATCTAGCGCACTCATTCCCTTTTGCAGTTTTGGATAAACCGTCATCAAGGCATTTCGAACACCCCCTCGGTGAGCTTCATCCATCTCATCGGGGATACTCCACGCTCCTCCATGTATGATTAATCTAATTGGCATATTCTTATTTTTAGTAGTCAAAATGTAGCGCTTCCAGGTGTTCTCCCATTCTTATTCCTGTTCCTAGTAGTAATGCGGATGAAAAACCCCTGCATTGGCGTAAGTGGAAAACCCTGGCATTGGCTTGAGGGGCGACTCAAGTCAAAACTAGTAAATGATTTTTGATTTCGATTCTTGGCAGTTATATTTGAAAGTTCGCAGCACTAACACTTTAGTCAAAACCTTGAAACCCTAAGTATGGAAAAACCGTCAAAAAACAAGTTGAGCCAATGGCTTGAAGTCCTGCAACAGGAAAGCTGGCAGTTGGAGCTCCTGGTTTCAGGTTTTGCTATATTTTTACTCATAGGTACCTACGATCCCTTAATAGACTTGGGGAGACATGCCCGCTTATTAGCCATTGATTCTCCGACTTACACGGCCTTGCTCTTTCCTTATGGAATATTGTTGGCCGTTTGGTTTGCCCTCGTATTTAATCTTATTATACATGTATTGTTCCGTGGATTATGGATCAGTACCATTGGGCTTAGATACGTCTCTGATGATATTGACTTTGACTACTTTCGTTTTAGTCGGCCTTTTGATCGGTTTTTACGGCGTAAAATTGGAAGCTTTGATGAATATATTGAGCGGCTAGAGAAGATATGTAGTATCATTTTTGCTTTTACCTTTCTGATTATCTTCATTATCATCTCTTTAGGGCTTTTCATTGGTTTAGTAGCGCTAGTAAAATTTGGCCTTAGCCGCTCGGATTTAAGGGGTGGAATGATTGATAGTATCATTAACTGGACGCTTCTGATCACTTGTACTCTTTATTTTATTGATTTCGTTTCACTGGGGAGACTCAAGCGAGTCAAGTGGCTTTCTGTCGTATATTACCCGATCTATCGATTTTACGGCTTTATCACCTTAGCCTTCCTTTATCGCCCCATGTATTATAACCTCATCGACAATCGCTTTGGGCGTTGGGTTGGCCTTTTATTAGTCCCTTATATTATTATGGCTATGTTTTTGGCCTCCTTCAATATAGTAACACATGGTTATTTCCCCACTAGTCGAACAGGAAAAACAGCCTTATCTACTAGTGCTTATGATGATTTACGAGATGAGACCACACGGACAAACGCAGCCAGCATACCGTCTAAATATCTAGATAGTGGCTTTTTGGAGTTATTTTTACCTTATAACCCCAACTCCGATGACAAATCTATTGAAGTCATTTGTCCTGGCCTTACTCCCGCTAAGAATACGGGGATAAAAATACAAGGCATTATCTCATTCAACAATATCAATAACCGGAGAAGCGATCCTGATTCTCTTTTAACTTGCATGAGCAGCATGCATGAACTCTATCTCAATGATAGTCTGCTACCTCCACAAAGGTTTCGCTTTTATCAACACCCCAAGCGAGATAATGTAGGGCTATTAACAGTGATTGATGTCAATTTTCTGCCTCGAGGAGAACACGCGCTTACCGTCAAGACGCAATTGCCTGATTCTGTCGATGGAAGAGATACCATTCGACTTCAAGAATCTGCCTACATTCCTTTTTGGAAAGAATGAACAGACTGGAATCTTTTCCCCATGATAGGTGTTTTATTTATTCACCTATTTTCAAGTCCTAAAAGAGAGATAACATGGGAAAAGTTTTTGCAACAATAGATGATCGATGGCAAAATTGGATTGCCCTGCAAAAAATGTTTTTTGTTAGTACAGCCCCCCAATCAACTGAAGGCCTAATCAATTGCTCCCCTAAAGGCTTAGATTCATTCCGCGTTATAGACGAACTAACCGTAGCTTACATCGACTTGGCGGGTAGTGGTATCGAAACAGTCGCACACCTAAAAGAAAATGGCCGAATCACTATTATGTTTTGTGCTTTTGACGGCCCTCCTAAGATTTTACGACTATATGGAAAAGGAGAAGTCTTGGAGGTAGGCACCGAGGCCTTCGAAGCATTAGCGCATCATTTCCCGCAGTACCAAGGTGCACGCAGTATCATCAAAGTAAATGTAAGTCGTATCCAGGATGCTTGTGGTTTTTCTGTACCTACTTATAGCTATGAAGGGGAACGCGATACCTTGTTGAAATGGGCAGAGAAGAAAGGCGGAGCGATGGGTGTTAAAGAATATATCAACGATAGGAACAAAGAAAGTATAGATGGACTACCCGGTATAAAATTAGACTAGAAGTTAGAAGTGGTAAAAAAAAGAAGGCTAGCCTTTTACCTTGCATGGTTCCCACTCGGATACCCTGACTAGCCTTCTGGAATAAATTGTGTCTGACTTCCGTCAAGTTTTCATTGGTAAATTGGGTCCACAGTAAATCACTTTTAGTCTTTTGTTTTTGAGATTAGCTGTTTAAGTAACGATCCATTTTCCTTTTCAGCGGTAAAAATACTGCATGATCCATTGGGACTGCACATGTAATTCATAAGTGCAGGCGTATTTTATATAAGTGTTGGGGCTGCCTAAACAAGTGCGGGTATTCAATGTTCTACTAACAAGAGTAGGGTCCTATATTTTACTTTATCCTACCTCTTTTCAGAATTTAAATCCTTCTTTTTTAGCCCATAAAATATTCGTATTTTTGGGGCTTCATTAGTCCAAAAACAAAAATATGTTTGGTGATATGTTCGGTCAGGTAGAGGAGCAGCAAAAAGCACTCAAGGAGAAATTAGCTCAGATTACGATAGAAGCTGAAGCGGGTGATGGCGCCGTAAAAGTAACGGCTACGGCTACACGAGAAATAACTAATATCTCGATTGACAAATCTACCATTGATTGGGAAGATGTCGAGCAAGTCGAGGACTTGGTAATGGTAGCCGTCAATAGAGCCCTAGAAAAAGCAGCGCTTAAAGAAGCAGAAGCTACACAAGACTTACTAAAAGATATGATGCCTCCAGGTCTTGGTAATCTCTTTGGGCAATAAAATATTGTTTGCACACTAACGTTATCTTCATTGTAGCAAGGCCAACTTGCCTTGTAAATGGTATCGTGGTTTGGTAGGAATACCTTACTTGCTGGATCAGCTAAATCCCAAGCCACATAGAATTCTAGTTTAAATCATTAATCCCCATGAAATATTTTTTTCCTCTCTTATTCTTGGCCCTAGTTGGACCTGCCTATTCCCAAACCACCGTCGGCTTAGTTGGATATTATACTTTCGACGGTATTCTTACAGATGTTACAGGTAATTCAGCCAATGAAGGAACGGCCACTGGCAATCCTACTTTCGACTGTGGTGTAAGTGGTGATGCTATCGTTTTGGATGGTATTGACGATATGATTGTAGTGAAAGGTGATGCCGGTAGCATCAATGATGAATTTAGCACCGAAGACTTTACCGTTAGCTTCTACTTCAAGCCTGTCGGTAAATCGGGCGCACCGTATATACTATCTAAACGAAGTGAAGACTGCCTTTTCGAACAGTACTTTTTTGTCCGTTATTCTGCCCTAGCCAATACCATTAATGGCGTACTTACTGAAGACATGAAAGTCGTTTCCGTAGCGAGAGGCTTAGAGTTAGGCACTTGCTGGCAGCATGTCGCTTTGGTTCGAGATGCCAATAAATTCATTCTTTATATTAATGGTGAATTTGCAGCAGAATTGGGGACAAGTAGTCGCGTAGATGTATTCAACGACGGTGATTTTATCATCGGAGGGGCCAATTGCAGAAATGGAAGTGAACCTCTCTTCAGTGGATTAATTGATGAGCTACGGGTTTATAATAGAGCCCTTGATGATGATGAAATAGCGGGTCTTTATTTTGCACCAGATAAAATCGCTATTCGCGATACACTCATATTCTTAGGAAGTGAGGTGGACATTGAAATTACTTCTTCCTGTGCCACCGCGTTCCAATGGACACCTGGCGCTGATATTTCTTCTACCTCGGCAGCAGAGCCTACTATTACACCTTCATTTGCTGCTGCTGACCCACCACTTACTTATACGGTGAATATGGTGGATCAGGTATATGGTTGTATTGCTACCGACTCCATTAACATTACAGTTATCGACCCCGATCAACTCGACTGTAGAACCCTGTATTTACCGCGGGCCTTCACCCCGAATGGCGATGGCTTAAATGATACCTACGGTATTAGCAATCCTTTCTCTGTACAAGAATTGTTATCCTTTGAAATATTTGACCGTTGGGGTAGTCGACTTTTTATAACAGAAGATCCATTCGAACAATGGAATGGAACCTTCAAAGGTCAAAGGGTCAATGCCGGAGTATTCTTATACAAGTTGCGGTACGTATGTAACGATATAGAAAGATTTGCTTCCGGAAACGTTTCTATTATTAATTAGAGCTTGGCGCATCTACCTAAGCATAGCTAATTGCGCTAGGCTATCTCCTATCGGCAGTTTTCTAATTCGGTGTCCGGTAGCTGCGTACACCGCATTTAAGATAGCAGGGGCAACACCTGGCACCGCGGGCTCGCCAGTCCCGGAAGGCGCATTATCACTTTCAATCAAATGCACTTCTACTTCAGGAGCCTCCTTCATGCGTAAAAGGTCATAAGTGTCAAAATTTCCTTGCTCTACTCGGCCATTTTTCACCGTGATAGCAGGCTTTAGTACCGCACTTAAGCCCCACATGACGCTGCCTTCTATCTGATTTCTGACCTGACTAGGATTAATCACCAAACCACAATCAATCGCCACTGTTACTTTGTGAACTTTCACCTTATTATTCTCAATAGATATATCCGCTACTTGGGAACAATAGGAAGTATTATACCCCATCGCAGAAACACCTTGAAAGATACCTGAAGCGTTCGATTTGTTCCAATTGGCCTTTTCGGCCGCTACAGTCAAGGTTTTACGCAATCTCTGGGGATACAGATCACTCCCAACCCAAGGCAATGCCTTTTGTTCGACAACCGAAGCCTGATCCAATAAGTCTAGTCTAAACTGAACCGGATCGATTCCTGCTTCAACCGCTAATTCATCAATAAAACATTCCAGTCCCATCCCCCAATGATGGGCAAAGACACTCCGCCAGGAAGCCCGCGGTAATAGATTCCCTTCTTTATATCGTAGTCCTTTATGGAATAGGGCGGGTAAACTATAAGGATAAGGTCTGTACCCGCTTGGCCGACTAAGCACGCCTTTATAAGATAACGCAATGGGATAATTACGATCATCCAAAGCTGCTTCCCAATACCTGTCTCTTATACACATCTGACGCTGCCGACGAAGAGGATAGTGTAG
>CAJXUM010000230.1 GCA_913060855.1 uncultured Lewinella sp.
TACACTATCCTCTTCGTCGGCAGCGTCAGATGTGTATAAGAGACAGCATTATTATAGAAGGATTACTCCTAGCCATCCTCGGCTATGGTATTGGTTTGCTACTCAGCCATGGTAGCATGGAACTGATCGCCAATTTCATGAAAGATTCCTATCGTTACTCCTTTTCGGGTGCGCAATTCTTGGTGCAAGAATGGTATCTGCTGTTTGGTGCTTTAGCGATCGGCTTCATCGCCGCGCTGATTCCCGCCCTACAAGCCTCGAATACGCCGATTGCGGAGACGCTTTCGCAGGGGTAGTTATTGGAAGTTGTTTGATTATAGACAAGTCCTCAGATTTAGCAATTTTTTTTCTTTTCTCCCGCGGGCATCTGCTAACTTTACTTTGAAGTTATCTGAAGAAGGTCTAGTCTGTTTATAAAAGCTATTTTTTTCAAACACCTTCTTTGCAAAGAATCACATTTTAACACTTCTAGTATGATAAGGCTTATGACAAATCTCAAGCGCAATGCTTTTGCTATGCTACTCTTGTTTTTAGGGGTAAATGTAGCGATCGCTCAAAACAAATCTAATCACGGACAAAAATTTGAGCAACTGGGAAGCGAATTGCCCAGTCCTAATACCTACCGTAGCGTAGACGGCGCTCCCGGGCCAGATTACTGGCAGCAGCGAGCCGACTATGACATCGAAGCCGAATTGCTGACCGAAACACAGCAACTCGTAGGTAATGAGCTAATTACTTACTACAATCAGTCGCCTAATAACTTGCGTTACTTATGGCTACAGCTCGATGAAAACCAGCACTCTCCTGAGGCTGACAATCACTACTTTGACCCCAGTAGAATCCGATCTGCGATGGATCAAAGTTCGCTGCGTGAATTGGAAGCGGTCAAAGAACTGGAAAAATACGGTCATAAAATCAAGGAGGTGAAGGATGACAATGGCAATGAGCTCCGTTATACCATCAACCAAACCATGATGAGAATCGATTTGCCACAAGTATTGAAGCCCGGTGAGAAATTTAGCTTTCGCATCAAATGGTCTTACTATTTGGTGGATCGAAAAGCAGGGCCAGATGGAGGTCGAGGTGGATATGAGTACTTCCCCAAAGAAGACAATTACATCTTTACCATTTCCCAATGGTTCCCGCGCATGTGTGTATATGATGATGTAACGGGCTGGCAGAATAAGCAATTTACTGGCCGAGGTGAGTTTGCCTTGACCTTCGGAAATTATATTGTTAAAATGACCCTTCCTTCTGACTATGTGGTAGGTTCTACTGGTGAATGCCTCAACTACAGCACCTTGCTTACACCCGCTCAACTAGATCGCTGGGAAAAGGCCAAGACGAGCAAGGAACCCTTGGAAGTGGTGACGCTTGATGAGGCAGTCAAGAATGCCAAAAGCAAAAAGTCTAAAGAGAAGAAAACTTGGATTTATAAAGCTGACTTTGTACGTGACTTTGCGTGGACAGCCAGCCGTAAATTTGTCTGGGATGCTATGCCACATTACAATGAAGATGGCAAGCGCGTTATGTGTATGAGCTATTATGGTAAGGAAGCTTATCCGATCTACAATCGCTACTCTACCAAGGCTGTCGTTCAAACGCTAAAAACCTATTCAGATTTCTCTATCCCTTACCCGTATCCCGTCGCTATTTCAGTAGAAGCCTCTAATGGCATGGAGTATCCGATGATTTGCTTCAACCATGGGCGCGCCGAAGAGGATGGCACTTACACGGAAAGATCGAAACTAGGGGCTATCTCTGTTATCATTCACGAAGTAGGTCACAACTACTTCCCCATGATTATCAATAGTGATGAGCGCCAATGGAGTTGGATGGATGAAGGGATTAATACTTTCGTGCAATTTTTGACAGAGCAAGAGTTTGATAATAACTACCCCTCCCGAAGAGGCCCTGCCAGTGCAGCAACTTCTTACATGGCGCTATCCAAAGACCAATTGGAGCCCATCATGACCAATAGTGAAAACATTGTTGGCTTTGGCGCCAACGCTTACATGAAGCCAGCTACAGGACTGAATATGCTCAGAGAAACCATTATGGGCCGGGAGCTATTTGATTATGCCTTCAAAGAATACTGCCGCCGCTGGGCTTTCAAACATCCAACCCCTGCTGATTTCTTCCGCACGATGGAGGATGCCAGTGGTGTCGACTTGGATTGGTTCTGGCGAGGATGGTTCTATGGTATCGATCCCGTGGATATTGCCTTAGATGATGTGAATTGGTACAAAGCCGATTTGGAAAATGATCCAGAGAAAACCGACCGAACGCGCAAAATCAAAATCAAGAAACCCGCAGAGCATATCTCTCAAAAACGCAATCGCGAAGCGGGCATGAAATTTACCGTAGATGAGGATAAAGAGTTGCAGGATTTCTATACCACTTATAAGCCTTGGGAAACTGCTGATTCTGTCCAGACACTTACGACTCACTTGTACGAAGAGACTTTTTCTCCAGAAGAGAAAAAAGAAATGTTTGGAGACAAGAATTATTATGAGTTGAAATTCAGCAACAAGGGTGGATTAGTGATGCCCGTTATTCTCGAATGGACATTTGAAGATGGCACGACCGAAATAGAGCGAATTCCGGTTGAAATTTGGCGTAAAAATGAGAATAGCTTCACCAAAGTGTTTGTGAAAGACAAGGTGGCTACGGGGATCAAATTAGACCCTTTCAAGGAAACTGCCGATATCGATGAAAGCAATAATAATTGGCCAGACATTGAAATGCCAAGTCGTTTCAAAGTCTTCAAAAAGCATAAAACAGAACCACGGATGAATCCGATGCAAAAAGCGAAGAAGGAAATTAAGCCGTAGGGAAAAGGTACGAGAAAGTTCTTCTATGGAAGTTGATTAAATGCTGCTCCTTCATACGCCACTGCAGATACCTAAATAATTGGGTTGTGGAGCGGCGTGTGGAGGAGCAAATCAACAAATAGAACCTACTCAATCCCTAGTTTGTTCGGATTCAAACCCGGCATAAAATCACCGATGTTATTATTAAAAAAATTACTCCCCGCATTAGGGTTGTTCTGGCTTTGTATTCCGGCTTGGAATCAGGTCGACACTTCCTTTACGCAACTTTTAACCACGGTCAGTGCTTCCTCAAATGGAGATAACAACTCAAGGGTAGAAGCATTTATTGCACTGTCGGTTCAACTTGGAATTGCTTCAGGAAACCCATTTGGACATTTTCAACGATCGTGTCTATCGGTGCGCCCACTTCAAAATAACGGACCCAAACATGTGCCCCGTCCGTCGCACGGATGACCTCAGCAAGCAGTCGGTTGCGGCCCTCTGTGTTCGTAAATCTTCCATTGAGGATATAGTCAATATTGAAATCCTGAATTAAGCGGCGCAGCTCCCTATTCGAGTAGGCCTCAGTATTGGTGGGGCCGATTACTTCATAAGGCTGCTCCTTGATGTTGGTCAGGGCTTCGACCAATTGCACCGCCACATCATTTCCCGCAAATGCACTTGATTGCGCTGCTGGCTGGAAAGGCATAATCGCGACTCGAACCTGTTGCTTTTTTTGCTCGATTAATGGACTGGCAGCAGGCTCATTTGGCAACTGCCAATAGAATAGCCATCCAATGACGAGGGATGCCACCATGACTGCCACTGCAATGATCGCTGTGCGGCGATTGCTAGCCGGGACCGGGGGCCCTCCTCCCGTTTGTTGGTAAGGGGCTATCCACCGATAACCTCGCCGGGGAATAGTTTCGATAAATTGAGGGTCCGTTGCGCTGTCATTTAACGCAGAACGAATTTGGCGAATGCAGTAATGCAAACTCTTATCAAAATCAACTTGTACATCTGGCCAGAGGCTTTCCTTGATCTCTTCTTGGCTCAACACACCAGGGTAGCGCGCCAATAAAAGTGACAATAATTTGGCGGGTTGAGGAGCCAAACGCTTCGCCACTTCATGGCCCGATTCATCCTCCCGAACCAATTCACCAAGCTCTTGTCGATAAGTGAAGTTTTTAAATCGAATTGCGGTATCCATATCCCCAAAGGTAACACCACCACCGGACATTTCTTGTTTGCGTGTAAAAGAGGAAGGTGTAAGCCGGCAATAAAAGACCAAAAGACTTCAATCATTTCGCTCCCTTGCTTCGAAGATAATCTTTGACTTTTTCATCTTTTGCTATTTGAAGTGGGGTCAGGCCTTCGGCCTTAAACTTTCGACTAACTCTATTGACATCCGCACCATTTTCAATCAATAACTCTATGAGCTCAATTGGGCTTCTCCTACAGGCAAAATGCAAGGCCGTCGTGCCTAAGAAATGTTGCTGTTCTATTTTCGCACCTCGATCTAACAACAACTGCGTCATTTCTAGGTCACACTGCCCGATCACGGGATACCAAAGCAAGGCAAAATCATGAGCTCCTCTCTCCTCTATCCGGTTCCTGTCTTCATCCAATAGCCGTTTCACCGTCGTAAAATCATTAAGCAAAACCGCAGTCGGCAACGAATAAGGTGCTCCATTTTCCAGTAAGAAATCAACCAGTTTTTTTCGGCCTGTATGTGCAGCAGCCTCCACTGCCTTCTCGCTTGTTGTGGCTATAGCATGTGTGATGCGTGGGTCTGAGGCCACCGCTTTTTGCACGGCTTCCAGATTTCCATGAGCTTGGCCAACCAGTCGTAACTGTTTGTAGAGAGGAATGGATGATAGATCAGGTAGTTCATAGACCGAGCCATCTGCCTGGTAGGCTGCACGAGAAGTTCGACAGGTTCGAGGAATGTCTTTGTGATTGTTTAGCAACTCCCATGTCGCCTGATGCCCAAAAGCTTCTGCCAGCTGAATCGCCCGTTTTCCTTCGCCATCTCGGCTGTCTACCTCAGCGCCTAGGCGAATCAACATTTCTACTATTTCTATACTACCCCGTTCTGCTGCGATGTGAAGCGGGGATTTATCTGTATTAGGAATTGGATTAGGATTCGTATTATTACTCAACAAGGAAGCGGCTGTTAATTCCGCTGTATTTAGATCGGAGAAACGCAAGGCTTTTTGCAATGGGCTACTCCCTTTATTACCACGAGCCAGATGATTTGGATCACCGCTCTTTGCATATATTCGCCATATGTTCGTCCCGGCCCCGCCTGCTGCAGCGGCCCACATGGTACTTCCTCCCAGTGGATGATCCGCATTGATTTGATCGGCTGTCTTTTCTGTTTCTTCTCCTACCAATAATTCAAAGCGTTCCCAGTCCAGGTCCAAAGCAGATTCATGCAAGTCCGTTTCATACCCTGCCTCCTTGAGGTACTGCCCAACTGGCCGATGCCCTGCCAATAACGCTAGTGCAAAGCCACTCCTCCCTGCCTCATCTTTCACCGCTAGTCTTGCCCTATTTTCCTGCAGCAATTGCTTAACTTTCTCAAGTTGCCCCTTTGCGCAAGCCGTTAAAAATGCTTGATCATACCCGCCCGATTTAATGGGTAAAAGATTATTCCCCTGTAGGAATAATGGAGTGTAGGCAAGTGCCGTGGCGGCCGCACCGATTCTGATAAAATATCGTCTGGTTTTCATATCTCGCATTGTGTTATTAGGTATAATCCAAAACTATCGCCAATTTTGAAAATCAACCGCATTATCAACCTTATGAAAAGCTTAGTTTTTTCTTAGCAATTGTAGTTTGAACCATGAAAAGCCTACTTTTCTTTCTATTCATTCTCTTACTATCCGCCTGTACTGGCACCGCCGGGTTTCAGCAGCAGAACAGCAATGCCCAAGCAGTAATCGACACCGAGGGCCTCATCGCCTTTTGGGACTTCAAGCATATGGGGGATAGCACCTGGGATTCTTATCAAGATCCCCAATTGCCTTTAAAATCTTTCCCGCTGCAGCTGAAGCGTATTGGAGATATCAACTCCTACTCCACCGAAACTTGGCCCTATGCAGATACCCCAATAGAATTCGATCAAAGTGGTCCGTTCGGAAAGGCCATTAAGTTGGACAGGGGATATCTCTACGGAGCGGTGGAACGTAAGGCCTTTGATAAAAGCCTGCTTGATCTTCATGGCAAAAAGCCATTTACGATGATCGCTTGGCTCAAGTTTTATGGAACTAGGCATTTAGTAGCTGGCATTTGGGATGAGGGGGGATGGAATAAATACGCTGGACGTAGACAGGCGGCCCTATTTGCTGGACTGTTTGGTCAAAAGGGTGTTATTGCTCATATTTCTGCGACCGGTGCTAGCAGTTATCCGCAATCCACCATTGATGGAGCGCAGTACGCCAGGCTACGTGCTATCGACGGTCAAGCCTTTGAAGATGAGCATTGGATTGCTATGGCCATGACCTTTGATCCAGACAAAGCAGAAGTTGTCGCTTATCTAAATGGTGTCATGACACCGCTCCTGCTTAGCGATCCAGTGACACAGGATGTTTACCAATACCAAGAGGAGCAAGTAGCCAACCCATTCCATTTTCCACACCCCATCTACTCCCCCCAGGCTTTTGTCCTCAAATACAATGGTTACGACCTTAAGCGGGACGGCATCAGCGAACACCGCCTGCATGTCGACCTCATCGATAAAACCTTGACCTATGAACAGGATCCAGAGGAGGCCGTCGATTCGACAAAGCTCCGTCTCTTTTTTGATATAAAACGCCAAGGGAAAAGCCTCCTGGCTGCCCCCTTGGTGATCGAGGGCATTCATGGCCAATCCATTGCGCTACCTACTGACCTACGCATCCAATTTCAAGACGAAGTCTCAAGCTGGTTAGAAAGCAAGCGGAATGGAAATTGGGAACAAATCGGCACGCTGATTGCGCATCAATTGTCCGAAGGAGCGCCCTTCACTTTTGGCAGAGCCCTAGGCCTTGGTACTGAAGATATCGAGCATGGCTCACAGTTGTATCTAGATGGTTTAGCGGTTTTTAATCGTGTGCTTAAAGCCGAAGAGCTCAAAGGATTAAGCTTCCCGAAGGAACAAGCGTTCTCTCGCCGTTTTTCTGGTCAGTGATGGAGGGGGAATATTTATTGATATTGACTACCTGGATTATTCATCAAATTACTTTCAATTTGGTATTTTAGACCTGCGTATAAAAATAGACAACATGAGCAATATCAATCCAGGTTGGACCCAAGAAGAATTAAAGATCTATCTACTACTCTATAGTGCAAATGCAGATTTGCTGGAATCAGAAGAAGAATTGGATCTCATTCGAGCCAAAACAGGCACAAGTGATTTCGAAAAAATTCATACTGAATTCAAAGGGGATAATGATTTTCAAAGTATCAAGAAAATCCAATCTGCAACGAGAGCTCATGGCTATACGAAAAAAGATATAGCTGGCTTATTGAGCGAGATGAAGGAAGTCTTTTTGAGTGACGGAAAATATGACCTTTTAGAGCAAAATTTATTTAGAATGTTGAAGCATATCCTCAACTAAGTTTCACTTTCAAATAACTGAAAACTGAGAAACAGGGAGATTACTTCAAAGAATAGTCTCCCTGTTGTATTTTAGGGAATATCAAAACGTAAGCAAATCAACTTCAACATCCGTCATGAAAAAAATCAACCTTTCCGCCTTTCTGATTATTTGTCTTTTTACAAGTACCTATGCACACGAGTATCGAAATCTGCTGCAAAAGGAAGCGGATATTCCTGCACTGAAGAAAGTGCTGATCCTAAATCAAAAATGGGTAGAATACCCCGATTACCAAGACCGAGCAGCTTGGGATGCCATCACCAAAGACCTAAAACAGGCCCTCATCCAAAAAGGAGAAGCAGCGCTCGATTACGAATGGAAAGTGATTAAGGCGACCGACTACATGGAATTTGAGCGTAGTGGATCACGCAATATTATGCAGCAACCTTTTGGCGCCAACAATACGGCCCTGACCGATTTAGTTAAAGCAGAATTGGCCGAAGGCAAAGGTCGATTCATGGATCAAATTATCAATGGCATTTGGCTGAGCTGCGAAATGACATCTTGGGTGCTTTCCGCTCATACGAAACAGGCACAAGAAGAAGATACTTCCCTCCCTGGTTATAAGCGTCACATCATCGACTTGACAGCGGGTGACGTTGGCTCCTTCCTATCTTGGACTTACTATTTCTTAAAGGATGAGTTGGATGAAATCAATCCGCTAGTGGCGCCAAGGCTTCGGGAAAACC
>CAJXUM010000231.1 GCA_913060855.1 uncultured Lewinella sp.
TTTCAAACCGGATACCTTCAGCTGCTAGTTTATTGAGATGAGGGGTACTAACCGCTTCCATTCCATAACATTCAATATCAGGACCGATATCTTCCGCCATCAACCAAATGATGTTGGGGCGATCTTGGGCGGACAAAGCTTGCGGCTGCCAGCCTATCATTAATAGCGCTATTAGCAGTAGGTTAGATAATATTCTGGCTGATCTCATAAGTTTGTATTTCGTTTTGTAGGTCTTTAAAGACTTAAGAATTTAAGAACGGGCTGTAACCCTAGATAAATAGCTTGTCTTTGTTGGTAAATATACCAAATGCGTAGTGGTCTGGGAAAACAGAACTCACTATCATCACTATAGTATGATCTTTTGCTCATTGACTGTCCATCGGCTTCTAGAATGGCGCTCCTCCCCTATTTGCCGTTGAATTCAAGTAGTCGTAATGCACGTTTCTCTGACAATTTTTTATTTATTTAGTATCAGTAATAGGGCTTTCTTATAAAGAATAATTTCATTAAAAACCAGTCCGAAAGGTCAAAAATCGCTGAATTTTGCCCCATTCCTGAAGGGAGTTTCAGCGATTTTCAATCTTTCTCCCTTTAGGGGCGGGGCAAAAAAGGTTGAAAATTGGTGAAACGGATTTTTATAAGAAAACCCTTGTATCAGTAATGATCAAACCATTACTTCGCCATATTTACGTATCTTATTAATTGCTAATTCCTTCAAGAACGAAAAACTTTAAACAACTTCAACATGGTCTTTTTTAAACCGCTAAAAGATTTTCACGCACTAATCGCTTTGATTTTTGTGCTAACTTATGGAAGCTCCTTTGCACAAGTAAAAATGTCGGAAGAAAGTTGGACCCTTCCTACCTATAAAGTGATGCCCAGTGAACAAGCGCCGATGTTTTACTCCGGGGGGAATTTTCAGGGAGCCAGAAGGATCATCTACCCTTATGCATTAAATGATGTCATTTCGACCGAAAGAGTGGAGCAAGACTGGAAGGCATTGATCTTGGAAAATGAATACATCAAATTGGGCGTTACCCCAGAAATGGGTGGAAAATTATACTATGCCGCAGACAAAAGCAATGACTATAATTTCATTTATAAGAATAACGAAGTAAAGCCCTCTAATATCGGGATGACCGGTGCATGGGTATCGGGTGGCATTGAATGGTGTGTATTGCATCACCACCGAGCCTCCACGATGCTCCCCATGGATTACAGCATGGTAGAAAATGAAGATGGCAGTAAAACCATTTTTATTGGCGAAACAGAACCGCGTCACCGAATCAGATGGAATGTAGGGGTAACCGTAAGACCAGGGAAGTCTTATTTTGAAGCAGAATTAGCCATCTATAACCCGACGCCTTATACCCATAACTTCTTATACTGGGCCAATGTGGCTACCCACACCAATGATGACTATCAAACCATCTTTCCGCCAAGTGTGCAAATGGCCACTTTCCATTCCAAAAACGATTTCACGAACTGGCCCTATTCCACCGAAGAATACAGGGGACAGGATTTTACAAAGGGCGTAGATATCAGCTGGTGGAAAAATGTAAAACGAAGTGCTTCTTTTTTTGCTTGGGATTTGCAGGAAGACTTTATGGGGGGATATGACCATGGGAAGAATGCAGGTACCGTTCATATTGGAGACCACAATATTGTCAAGGGCGCTAAACTATGGGAATGGGGTTCGGGCCCCAGAGGGCAGGCTACCGAAGGCAAGTTGACAGAAACGAGTGGTCCTTATGTTGAAATCATGGTAGGTGCCTTTTCTGACAACCAGCCAGATTATACTTGGATAAGGCCTTATGAAACCAAAAGGTGGAAGCAATACTGGTATCCGGTAAAGGATATTGAAGGATTTAAAAATGCGAACCTCGATGCGGCGGTCAACCTAGAACAGCGCGGGGATAAGCAGGTGTTTCTAGGCTATCACTCTACCCAAAAGGTAGACAAAGCACGCATTGTGCTCAAGCATGGGGAAACAGTGGTTTTCGAGAAAGCGCTTAGCATTTCTCCCGAAAAAGCCTTTACCCAATTGATAGAGATGAAAGAGGAATTTGAACTCACCGCGCTTTATACCGAGTTAGTGGATTTGGAAACCGATAAGGTCTTGGTCGCTTATCAACCTAAAGAAATAAAAAGGCCAACAAAGTTACCGGAAGAGGTCAAACCTCCCGCCAAGCCAGCGGATATAGCCACTGTTGAAGAGTTGTATTTAACAGCCAGCCGATTGGAGCAGTTTTATAAAGTTTCACGGCCGTACTACGAGGAAGTATTGCGGCGCGACCCAGGTGACATTCGCACCAATACAGCCTTAGGCAATCAGTACTTGAAAAATGGGGATTACAAAACGGCGAGAAAGTACCTGGCTAAGGCTATCAAGCGGCTGACCACCGACTATGTACGCCCATCTACCGGCGAGGCGCTCTATCTACAGGGGATTAATTTGAAAGCCATGGGCTTATATAAAGAGGCGATTGATACCCTTTATCGAGCGACCTGGGACTATGCCTATCATTCCGCGGCCTATTTCGAATTAGCGCAGATTTCATCTACAATGGGCGATTTTGCAAAAGCACTGCATCAAATCAATGAGTCCCTTTCTACGAATATGAAGAACAACCGGGCCCTGGCCTTGAAGGCTTCTATTCAGCGAAAATTGGGCGATTACCAAGGAGCGGACGCGTCCCTCGCGCTAGTCTTTAACGTTGATCCGCTCAATTTTAGGGCCATCAATGAACAATATTTAGTCAGCCAAGCCAATGGAAGTACCCCAAAGGCGGAGCAAGTTTTAGCAACGCTGAATAAGAAAATGCGGGATTTCAATCAGAATTACCTGGAATTGGCAGTTGGGTACTTGAATGAAGGCATGCTGAATGAAGCCGAAGAAGTATTGCTTCGATTCACAGGCAAGGATCCGATCGTCAGTTACTACCTGGGATTTATAGCAGATAAGAAGGAGGATAGAAAGGCAGCAGCCAAGCATTTTGCTGCCGCGCAGGAGCTTTCTGAAGCCTATTGTTTTCCCTTCCGATTGGAGACCATTAACGTACTAAAGAAAGCGATCGCCTATAATGATAGTGATACAAAAGCTTACTATTACCTAGGGAATATCTTGTATGACAAGCAGCCTGAACAAGCCATCATCTATTGGGAAAAGGCGGTGAAAAATAATCCACAATTGGCCATGGCCTATAGAAATTTGGGTTGGGGTTACCATCGTCATTACAAAGACCTAGCAAAAGCGATTCCTCACTATGAGCAAGCGATCAACTTAGATAGCGGTATTGCGACCTTCTATACAGAACTAGATAAGTTGTATGAACTAAACAACAGTCCTGTATCAGCAAGATTGAAGATTTTTGAAGGAAACCAGGACGCCGTTTATCAACGTGATGATGCCTTCATCCGGCAGATTACCGTCTTGACGCTATCGGGAAATGCGGATAAATCGGTGGAGTATTTATCCGGTAAGGTTTTTAGTTACCGAGAAGGAACTTCACGCGTGCGGGAAACGATCATTGATGCGCATCTCAAATTAGGGATCAAGTATTTCGACGAAAAAAATTACAAGAAAGCATTGGAGCAGTTCTTACTCGCCCAGGTGCCTGACGAAGAGGCGGGTAGTGCACGATTTGGAAATCGCAGTATTCAAGTCAATTACTATATCGCTCAGGCCTATGCTGCACAGCGAAAGAAGCAAAAAGCAAAAGAATACTATCAAAAGGCAGCCTCAGCTGATCTTTCAGGGAAACCTGGAATCATGAACTACTATCAGGGCTTGAGCTACTTGGAATTGAAGGATCAGACAAAAGCAAATGAAGTATTTAATTCCCTGGTTTCAAGTGGCGATCAATTGCTGAATGAAAATGCTGAGGGTGAATTCTTTAGCATTTTTGGTGAACGAGATGCGGAGAGTACCAGAAAATCCATGGCTTATACTGTTCGCGGCTTGGGCTACAAAGGTCTTGGCCAAGCAGATAAGGCACAGCATGATTTGAAGAAGGCCGTAGAATTATCGGTGGGTAATTTATGGGCGAGGACGGCTTTGGGGTTGTAGGGGGTGGCAAGTTGCGGGTTGTTGGGTTGTGGGTTCGCACGACAACTCACAACTCGCAACTTTAACACACAAAACACTAATTATCAATTACTTAAACACAGGCACGGCTTCTGCTTCCCATTTCTTTATTTTTCTCTTTAATTTCTTTTCCTGCCTGAGACCCGTTCCGTCCAAGTTGGTCTTTTCACTAATATCATTTTTGACATTGAACAATTGGTATTTCCCGCTATGGTATTTCACCAATTTCCAATCGCCCTGCATAATGGCTGAATATTGATCTTCGTAGCTTCGGAAAAAATACAATGAGCGCTTCTTAATTTTCCCGTTTTTCAGCAGCGGGAGCAGGCTCTTACCCTGGATAGCTTTGTTTTTATACTGCTTACCACTAGCTATCTCCTTTAAGGTAGGGAAGATATCTAAAGATTGCACCGGGACATCGCAAGTCGAATTCGATTGCGTCACATTGGGATACAATACATACATAGGCACCCTTGCCCCTCCTTCTCCTAGTGAATTGCCCCCTCTTTTACCGCCACTCAATGGCAAGTTTTGAAAGTAACTCCCTTGATCAGACAAAAAGATAATCACCGTATTCTCTGCCACGCCTTTATCTTTTAAGGCTTGGCGAACCTGTCCGATACTCTCATCCGTAGTGCTGACCATCGCCGCATACTCGGCCTGCTTTCCTTCTAAGCCTTCCTTCTTATAGCGTTCAACCCAGTCCTTTCGCCCGATGTGAGGCCCATGAACATTGAAGTACCAAAAAGACAACATAAATGGCTGGTCTTTATCATATTCTTTTACAAAGCGGGTAGCTTCTTGGGTTAATACATCCGTCAGGTAATCATCCTGTGTGGTATTCGGGAAAGGGTTACCTTCTTTGAAATAGGGCGGATAATAACTCTTGGGATGACCATGGTCATTCGTATAATATTGTGCATCGAATCCCTGGTGAACAGGGTAATAAGGCGCATGCCCCAAATGCCATTTTCCAATAAAGTAATTGTAGTAGCCCTCCTCTTTCAAGGCTTCCGCATAAGTCTCCTCTTCCAAGGGTAACCAATTCCGAGAGGGGCGCTGAACGGGATCTGTTTCCCATAAATGGAATTCTTCCTGATTGCCACTCATTGCGTGTCGAGACATTTGAAAACGGACTGGTTCCTTGCCCGTCAAAAGGGAGGCGCGGCTGGGGCTGCAAGTGGGTGTGGCGATATAGGCGCGAGTAAATTCCAGGCTTTCCTGGCGTAATTGGTCAAGATTTGGCGTATGGAATTTTTCGTTTCGATGATTCACGTCCGCCCATCCCATATCATCTACAAAGAACAAGATGATATTAGGTTGAGATTGCGCCATTGCTCCAAAACTCAGCGTTAAAAAAAGGAGAATATATAGCAGTTGGTTTTTCATTTGTTGGTCTTAAGTCTTTTCCGCTTACAAATTAACCCCAGTCCCTTGTAAAGAAGAGTCATGATCCCACATGATGAGCCAAGGATCAGCCGTCTTTTTCTGAAATGCTTTCATTTTTTCTTTCATTGAATCCAAGAGCGGCTGGTTTTCTTCCTCCAGGGCCAAATTATTGGATTCGTCAGGGTCTGCGGATAGGTCATACAATTCAAATTCTGCGCGGAATAGATAGTCTTGAACCTTTCGCTTTCCGAAATATTCCTCCCCATTCCTATAAATGCCTTGCCAGGTAGAAGCCGCCCACAAGTCGGAGGCAAATGGATATTCAAAGCGCCAGGCGATATTCCAAATCAGCTTATAGTTTCCGCTTCTATGCACTCGCATTGGGTAGTACATCGTGATTTCGTGAAAAGTGTGAGACGCATTTATTTCATCCCAACCCGTCGGATCTTCCTGTTCCAAAATACTTTTAAAAGAGCGCCCATGAAAAGGCGTCGCGGAATAATCCACTCCCACCATATCCAGAATCGTCGGGCTTAAGTCTACCCAAGAAATCATCGCATTATTTGTCGTTCCTTGGCTGGCTATCGTTGGATCTTTGACAATACAAGGCAGCTTTATCCCTGGCTCATAAAGCGTCGTTTTTGCGCCGGGAAAGGCAATACCATTATCAGAAATATAAATCACGACGGTAAGTATCAAAGCAAGATTATATTATGAATTTTAAAGAGACTATTTTCTGTTTGAACAAGGTGCGAAGAAGGAGGACCTTTCGGGCCGCCAGGCGGGATACCCTAAGGTACACGACTGATGAGCAATGAAGAGGAAAGAGGCCTTTAAAAACTTAAGCTTAATTTGCTCTTTTACTTAAACACTTTATTTGAGATTACGGGCACTTACTGATTCGAAATTACAAATTCCTCAATTTCATAGGTCAAGGAAGGCTTTCCATTGAAAGAATCGCGCCGAACGGATAGTTCTTTAGTAAGGACCAAGGCCTTATCTCCCTCCCCTAAGAAGGCAACTAGTTCGCAGTAACAGGGATGGCAATCGATATCGTTACGATTAAAATGTAAATGAAGATTCTGGTCATAAGTTTGCTGATAGAAAAAGCGCAACGTATCCAAATAGGTCTCATCCGCTGCTTTCGTGACCAGCACATAACCCTTCTCATTTTTGGGATCATCAAAGTTTACAGTCCAGCGGTAGACTATCGTATCGCAGTCCATCCGATAGTTATAGGACTTCGCAAATTGCGGTAGGTAGTTTTCATTAATTTGGATCGCTGGGCCCGCTTTTGAAGCAGAACTGTTTGCATTTTTCAGTACGGCGATTCGACCCAACACATAGAGTACTGAAAGTCCTAAGACGATGGCCTTGACGAGGTTTTTCATAATTGTGCTTAGTACACTCCGTGAATTTTACATTTACAGATCGACCGATTGGCTTTGAAGTTCAAAAATGCTAACTTAACATCGATGAGGTAAAATAAAACTATTCTGATAAAAGAGATAGTTTCAGGGAATGTGAATGAGGAATGAAGCCACCTAGATCTTAACTGTATTAATTTGAGGATATGATATTGAAAAAAACACATCTTCTGATTCCAATAATCGGGCTTTTGCTCTCTGCTTGCACCTCCCAACTACCGAAGGAGGTGGCTACTGCCTACCAGCAACTACCTGAAACAATTGACTTCAATTATCACGTCCGACCCATCCTTTCAGATCGCTGCTTTAGTTGCCATGGCCCCGATGAGAATACTCGGAAGGCTGGGCTTCGACTAGATGTCGAAGCAGAAGCTTTTGCAGCCTTGAAAGAGGGGCATGGCTATGCTTTAATTCCCCGAAAACCTTTTGAAAGTGAAGCCATCCGACGTATCTTATCTACTGATCCTGATTTGGTCATGCCGACACCAGCATCTAAGATGAGCCTCAATGCCCTAGAGAAAGCAACCCTCATTAAGTGGCTAGAACAAGGGGCAGAGTGGAAAGCACATTGGTCGTTTATTGCTCCTCAAAAGGCGGCTTTACCCAGTGTCAAAAATGAAGAAATTGTACAAAATCCGATCGACCATTTCGTTTTAAAAAAATTAGAAGAACAAGGCCTTGCCTTCTCCGAAAAAGCGGATAAAGCCACCCTAATCCGCCGGGTCTATTTAGATTTAATCGGTTTGCCGCCCAGTTTGGAAGAGGTAGATGCATTCCTAAAAGATGATAGCCCAGACGCCTTTGAAAAAATCGTTGCTCGCTTATTGGCCTTGCCTAGCTTTGGAGAGCGCTGGGCCTGGG
This sequence comes from uncultured Lewinella sp., assembly GCA_913060855.1. Classification (GTDB taxonomy): domain Bacteria; phylum Bacteroidota; class Bacteroidia; order Chitinophagales; family Saprospiraceae; genus DT-111. The sequence continues at coordinate 7,765 of CAJXUM010000231.1, forward strand.
ATTGGCTAGATGCGGCTCGCTACGCCGACACCAACGGCTTCCAGGGAGACCCCACCCGGAAAATGTATCCTTGGAGAGATTGGGTGATCCGAGCCATTAATAACAATATGCCCTATGATCAATTTACGGTTGAGCAGCTAGCAGGAGATTTGTTGCCTGATGCGACCGATGATCAAATATTAGCTACCGCCTTTAATCGCAACCACATGTATAATGGCGAGGGGGGCAGAATCCCGGAGGAAACCCGAGTGGAGAACGTCTTTGACCGGGTAGAAACCACCGGTACCGTCTTCATGGGGCTGACGCTCAACTGTACCCCTGTCTCTTATACACATCTCCGAGCCCACGAGACCGAGGCTGA
>CAJXUM010000232.1 GCA_913060855.1 uncultured Lewinella sp.
TCGGCAGCGTCAGATGTGTATAAGAGACAGAGCACAAGGTGTCCCACAAGGCATGAAGTACCAAGGTGTCGCACGCGACGCATCAGGTCTTCCCTTGGTCAATCAGCGAATCGCACTCAAGATCAACTTGAATGGTGAAAACACGCCAAAACTCATCAACTATAGCGAGGTACATGAAGTCGTCACCAATTCACTAGGTCTATTTACCTTGACGGTCGGTGAAGGACGCATAGAATCCGGGGAGTTCAGTGCTATTCCCTGGTCTACTGATAATATTTGGATGGAAGTAGCTATCCGGGAGGAGAGCGGCACTTTCAATTCGATCAGTAATAATAAACTATTAGCGGTGCCGTATGCTTTCCACGCTGGCTCGGCTAATAACCTGGTTTTGGACCAATTGATGAAACGCTCAGATTGCCATGCAACTGGGCTTCCTTTCTGGACCACAATCGGTAACAATAATGTAGACACAATTTGCCATTTCATCGGTACGCGCAACTTCGTAGATGTACTTTTCAAAACAGATGGTATTGAACGTATGCGCATCAAGGCCGACGGAGACATCGATATTGCCAACAGCCTAAAATTAGGCGGAGACCTGACCGTTGAACAAAGTGTATTCCTAAATACGGTTGCTGGTTCTACTTTTAACAATGGTGCATTTACCGTCACTAAGCAAAGTCCGACGCTACTCTCCGGAACCCTGACCGTGGATTTAGCTTCAGATTTAAATGCTTCTTTAAATGTAGATGGCCCAACCAATCTGAATAGTTTACTCAATGTTAATAATGCCAGTCCTACGCTGCTGACCGGTATACTAACCGTAAATGAAGATGCCACTTTCAACCAGCATGTCTTACTGGATAATGCCGATTTGAATTCTTTTACGCCTACAGAAGGCGCATTAGTGGTCAATGGGGGGATAGGTATTGGCAAGAATTTGAATGTAGGCGGCGATGCCACCTTTAATGGCAATACCTCTTTTGCGGGTCCTGTGATTATTACAGATGAGACCCCTTCTACGGATACGGGAACAGGCGCCCTTGTGGTCGCTGGTGGTGCAGGAATCGGCGGAGATGTGAATATTGGTGGGGAAATCAACATTGGCAAAACATTGGAAGTGAGTACAGGAGATGTGATAGAGTCTAGCCCTAATGCGACAAACGTAGGTACGGGTCACGTCGCCAAATTCCATAATACCGGCAATGGCAGTGGGATCATCATTCAGGTCGGAGCAGGCACGCCACATAACAATAATAACTTCGTCACCTTTGTCAATGGTGCAGGAAATACGGTAGGACGAATAGAAGGAGAAGATGGTGATGACGACTTGGCTAATAATGGTGATCATAAGCTCGAACGTGATTTTCTAATCACTGATATCGCCTTGTCAGCTACTGCTGAAGCTATTGCTATTGCAGAGGAAATACAGGCCGTAGTATCCCTGACCGCTGCGTCTACCTCTTCGACTGGTTGTGCGGGTTTGGGCGCTTGTGTAACTGCGCCAATTCCTTCCTTCATCGTAAGCGAAACAGCCAATCTCGTAGTGGCCACGGCAAACCTAGTATTACAAACGGCAGATTTGGTGAAGGTATCAGCCAACCTCGTTTTGTTTGATGATAATGTAGAAGCCAGCTTTGGCGTTACTTACACTTCCGGATCGGAAGATTATGCTGAATATTTACCCAAGTTGGACCCAAAGGAGAAAATGATGCCGGGTGAATTGGTGGGTTTGAAAAATGGATTCATTAGCAGAGATACAGAAGGAGCAGACCAAATAATGGTGGTTTCGCACAATCCAGCGGTCTTGGGTGGCTTGCCGAAAGAAGGAACCGAAGACAATTACGAAATGGTCGCCTTTTTAGGTCAAATCCCAACCCGCGTGATTGGGGAAGTTGAGCCGGGCGATTATATCCTGCCTAGTGGTTATCACAATGGCTTGGGAATTGGAAAATCAAAGGCAGAAATGAAGCTTTCCGATTATAAAAAAGTACTGGGTGTAGCCTGGGCTGGTTCAGATAGTAAGCCACTAAGTGTAGTTAATGTAGCCATCGGTTTAAATACCAATGACTTGGCAGATGTAGTGGAGCAACAAGAACAAAAGTTGAGTGCACAAAAAGAAGAGATTGAAAGCCTCAAGAAAGAAATAGGGAATACGCATGCGATTTTAGCGGAATTGGTGCCCGGCTTTAGAGAAGCCGCAGGAATTGAGAATTCGGCAAAAATCATCGTCGAAGAGCCCGCTCACACAGCAGCTGAGGAAGTACAAATAGTACACCCATCTGGCGATGATATGATCTATTACCAACTAACAGATGAGGATATCGAAGCCGGTTTTAAGATGGCAGAAGATATTTTCAAGCAAACCAAAATGGACCTCAATGATCACCCATTCTGGCACCGAATCTATACAGATGCTTCTTACAAAGATGAGGTAAAAGCAGAGATTATGGAAAAATTTGAGCACGCCGTACATATGCATCAAGACATCAATCACAATACGAGAAGATAAATAAGGGAGGGCTGCCCAGTGCAGTCCAAATTGGTATTCACAATTGTTAAAACAGGCTTCCCCAAGGGCTCCGATGCCTATGTGGATGGAAGTCAAAAATTAGAACCATGAATCTTACCAATCATCCCTTTTTAACGCGATTTCAATGTATAAAAAGAGGATTCCTTTATTTACTCGCGATTTGCTGTCTCGTTCCGGCTTATGGGCAGCAACAGTTGGTATTGCCGAGTGATGGAAAAAGTGCGCAAGAGATAGCTCCCCAGGGAGGGCTGCGTTATCAGCGACACCTCTATTTAATAACAGCTGAAGAGTTAAGTCAAACTGCCTTACAAAATGGTATGGATATTAATGCTATCGGTTTCAATATCGTAGCTGCTCAATCTGCCAGTACCACGGGGCTGCTAAAAGTTTATTTACAAAATACCAGTGATGTACAAAGTCGGCAAGACACCGCTTGGACAACCGTGCTAGTTGATGGTACTTCCTTGCCCTTATCAGGCCTGATTCCAGGTCAATACGAATGGCAAATACAGGCGGTTTGTGACAATGGGGAATCCCCATTTTCAGGAAGCACTAGCTTTGCGACAGCAGATCCGACCGATTGCAACGCAGCTGGAAACTTACGATCCAGCAATATTAGTGATCAAGCTGCTACTTTAAGCTGGTCCGCTCCCATTTCCAATGGTTTCACCGATTATCTAGTCGAACACAGTATAGCAGGAAGCAATGACTGGGTCAGCTCTTCTACGACGGAGAATAGTATAATGATTAGCGGCTTGACTCCGGCTACCCTCTATCAATGGCGGGTAAGAACTAGATGCGATGCGGCAACGGCTACCTTGAGCAGTGCCTCTTTTAGTACGGAGGGAATCAGTGCCTGCGATGCGCCATCAAGTCTTTCTACGGCTATGATCACGGAGGGTTCGGCGAAATTATCTTGGACTCCGCCTGCTTCAGCGACGCGTTATGATATTCAATACCGGCCAGTAGGTACGTCGGCTTGGTTATTCACTATTTCCTTTCTCAATGAAGTGAATTTAGTTGGCTTGATACCCGGCACTGATTACGAGTGGCGGGTTAGGACAGTTTGCATTGAAGGAAGTGGTAGTTACATTGATGGGCCAGGCTTTAGGAGCCTTGGAGAGGGCATCTGTTTGCCTCCTACCCTATTGCAAACCGAGGTAGAGACGGATACTAGTGCTACCTTATCCTGGAATATTTCAAATTCGGCTAGCAACTATCGGGTTCGCTATCGACTTCGCCAGGCCATTAGCTGGGAAAATGCCATCGATCCAATGTCCTTGGTGCATAATGATGATGTTATCATTCCAGATACTATTGGTCCTTTGCGCATTGATTTTACGGGAAGTGATATCGAGAATTTCGCCTATAGTGGTGATGGTGTTTACGTCGCTTGGGAATATACCAACGATACTGATCCACTTTCTTCGCCTAACAGCGTCTTGGCGACCACGCAAAACACTAGGATTCTTGGTAGTTTCGGACAGGATTCTCTGCAAATATTATTGAGCCTTGTGGCACCGAGTGATAGTAGTGCTCTAGAACAAGAAGACATCCTTTTTGGCACAGATTTACGTCCCGCTACCTTCTTTGGTAGTAGTGCTTTGACAGATATTGCGAGTGTGGAAGTTATTCATGCACTCGGACATTCGGCTCCTCCCTATAGCACACCTAGTCCTATTGCTGCTGTCGTACAAAATCTATCGGGAGAAGCCCTCAACACAACGGTAGAATTACTCATCAAGGATCAAGCTACGGGGGCCATAAGGTTTACCGATACACAAAATATAAACATCGCAGCCAACGAATCAAAGCGTATCTTTTTCGCGAGTTGGATTCCTAATGATATGGGGACAGACTCCCTGATTGTTTCCATACCTGGACAAACCAATGAAACGATTTTAACGAATAACCGAGCCACCTTTCTGCAAGTTGTCAATTCATCTTTAGTGGCTTATGCTGATGACTCTCCTCCCGTCAATAATGCAGGTTTCGGCATGGATAGTGGTCTTATTTTGACGAGGTATGGTATGAATGGCTGCGGACAAGTCAATGGAGCCCAAATCTACTTGGATGCTTCCGCCGTCAATCGTTCATTGTATGCGGTGGTCTTGGATGCTAATGGGAATCGCGTGGATTCTTCGGCCGTTTTCACGCCAGACTCCACGGAGATCAATCATTTTCACACCTTTTACTTCCCCAATATACCTTTCTTCAATAACAGTTTCTTTTTTGTAGGACTGGCACAGGAGGCTAGTTCAGATGATCCTTACTTCCCAGTTGGGGTACAATGGGAAACCGCTCATATTCAAGATAGCGCCTATTTTCGATCGGCTCTAGATGGTAGTGATTTACAACAAGTTTCACTCCCCGGTCGACTCATGATTAAAGCAGAGATCATACCAGCCGGTGAGATTCCTGATATTGTTGGGGACACGAGAATTTGTCAAGGTACAAGTAATACGCTATCAGTAGGAAGTTTTACACAGCGTTTCGCTTCCGGTGTGGCAAGGGTTAGCGCTAGCTTTTCCAGTAATGATTTTAATAGTCAACAGGCTTTGGGTACTACAAATGTATTCCCCGAACTGGGTCCAATCCCAGGACAATGGATTAGTGAAACGGGAGATGGCCAAAGGGAGTATATCGAATTGAACTTCCCCTCTCCTGCTCCGATTAATTACATCAGTGTTTACGAAACTTTCAATCCAGGAGCCATTGATACGATATATGTCAAAAATCCAACTAGTGGCGTTTTTGAAATCGTGTACACCAATACGGCTGCAGTAAATGCTAACGGAGTCAATGTCCTGGAAGTCGACTTTCCATTAACTGCTTTCAATGTTGATCAGATCAGAATCGCGCTGAATTCACCAGCAGTACCGGGCTTTAATGGTATCGACGCTGTACGTATAGGAGAACGAAAAGAAGCCGCTGATTTTGCTTCCTATGTTTGGTCAACAGGAGAGACAGGCGCTTCCATCAGTGCAAGTAGTACGGGAACGTATACTGTGAGTGTGAGCGATGCTGGGGGCTGTACGAATAGTGCCACTATTGAGTTGATTAATCCGAATTTGAATCGCCCTAGTGTCATTCTAGCAGACAATGCTTCATCTGACTTTTGCGAAGGAGAAAGCATTACATTGACAGCCAGTGAATTAAGTAATATCACCTGGAGTAATGGCGAAACTAGTCCCACTATCACCGTAGATACCAGTGGTTCTTATTTTTTCACCTTTGATGATGGAACCGCTTGCGGACAAGTCAACTCTGATACTGTGCAAATCAATGTCTATCCATTACCCGAAATCAGCTTGGCAAATGTAAGTCCACTATGTAGTGGAGATAGTAAGGTATTAGACGCAGGTGCAGGATTCACGTCCTATCAATGGTCTACCGGAGATATTTCTCAGACCATAACCATCAATAGTCCCAATACTTATTCCGTAACAGTCACCGATGAAAATGGCTGCTCAAATAGTGCCAGCACGGTTGCCTTTTTCACACCCAATCCCGATCCTGTCATACAAGGTGATCTTGTTTTTTGTCCAGGCAGTAGCACAACTCTAACTGTAAATCCTGCTTTTAGTGAATACAGTTGGTCAACAGGAGCTACCACTCCTAACATCAATGTTGCTATTGGAGGAACCTATGCGGTAAGTGTCACCGATGTGAATGGCTGTACCGCTAACACAATGGTTGAGGTTGTTGCGCTTGCAACACCCACTCCAATTATATCTGGTTCTCTATCTTTTTGTAGTGGCAATACCACCACCTTGGATGTAGGCGCAGGCTTTGCCTCCTATCTTTGGTCCACAGGTGAAACGACGCCATCGATCATCGTGGATACCATCAACACCTACTCCGTGACGGTCACTGACCAAAACGGTTGCGCAGGAAGTACCAGTGCTACTACTTCTCAAAATGGCGCATTACCCGTTTCCCCTGGCCCTATTACTGGACCAACCATCGGGCTTTGTAATACTACGGGCAATGTTTATTCCATTGATCCGGTTCCCAATACTACGCATTATGTGTGGACGGTACCGGAAGGAGATACGATCATTAGTGGACAAGGGACAACCAGTATCACCGTCAATACCAATGATCTTTCAATGGGCGTAATTGTCGTTGCCGCTTCGAATGCTTGTGGCCAGAGTCCTTCCATTTCGCCTTCTATGCTACTTGTACGGGGTACCGGTGCACCTCCTGGTCCGATCAGCGGGCCTACAACAGGACTTTGCAATACACAAGCTAACGTATACAGTGTACCTGAGCTGGGGCCTAACTTAACTTACAACTGGTCCGTTCCTGGTAATGCGACTATTGTCGCTGGACAGGGAAGTAATCGTATAGAAGTCGATTTTCAAGCATTCGATCTTGGCTTAATCCTTGTTTATACCGAAAATGATTGTGGAAGTTCAGGAGTCACAGACAGGGGGATGCTTTTTGTAGAAGGAGCACCGACAGGAGCTCTGGCTAACGAAATTGTAATCAGAGAGAATACCTATACCTTGGCTCCTGTAGATGGAGCTAGTACCTACAGTTGGGAAGTACCCGCTGGTGTTACTATCCTGAGTGGCCAGGGTAGCCATGAGATAACCATAGATATAGAGGATACTTTTACGGAAGGAAATGTTTGCGTCATAGCAGAAAATGATTGTGGTTCGGGAACACCTATCTGTCGAGAAATACCATTAAGTGTTTCATTAGCTGATTGTCAGGCTGTCTATTTAGGCTATGAACCGGCCGAATGTGTCTTATTGGAGGCGATCCCATTTGGGGGAAAGGCGCCTTATAGTTATGCATGGAGTACTGGTGAAGCGGGTTCAGCTATTGAAGTTTGCCCAGATGAACTCACAGCCTATACCGTCACCATTAAAGATGCCGATGGAAATACGGTTACCAAATCATCGGAAGTCGAAGTCTATGATATTCGCTGTGGGGTCTACAATACTTTTGTTGAAGTATGTCGCGTCTCTGGATTATCTAGCTCAAGGCGTAGTCTTTGTGTCACGCAGAGTCGGGTCGCCTACTATCTGGACAATGGTGGCTTTCTAGGGAATTGTGAGTTACTGACTTGTCAATCTGATGGAAGTGGTTTTGCTGAAAGTAGTTGGGCACCCACTTTCTTTGATGAAACTAGTCGCAGCAGTCAGCTCAGTTTATTTCCCAATCCAGCCGACAGAGTTTTATCCATTGCTATAACAGCGGAAAGGCAAGAGAAGGCTAAGGTACGTCTTATCAATGCTAGCGGCCAGGTACTTCGGGAGATTGAGTTAGCGGTTGAAGCGGGCTCCAATCGATTGGAATGGGCGCTGGATGATTTGGCCTCAGGTGTTTACTTTGTTCAATTTCAGGGGCAGGATGGCTTGTTACAAAGTAAGTTTGTAAAGTTATAGGCGAGGCGAGGCTTTAGGAGGCGGGCGAGAGCTTAGCGAGACTTCAGAAGTAACGGAGATAGGACTTGGGAAACTTCTGAAGTCGGGTGGTCGATACTAGGCAGATTTCCTTCTATAAACTTCACCATTTTTGGATATATAA
>CAJXUM010000233.1 GCA_913060855.1 uncultured Lewinella sp.
ATATTGATATTCCCAAAAGTTACCCCGATAGGAATCGAACCTACAACCCACGACTTAAAAGATCGTTGCTCTGCCAGTTAAGCTACGAGGTAATTTTATAATTTGTTATTTATGCGAGAGTATAAGGATTCGAACCTTAGCGTAACGGTTTTGGAGACCATCCGACACAGCCTACGCTTACTCCCATTTTAATTCAAAGATGAATTTGTCATCTTGCTAGGACTCGAACCTAGACCGCAACATTCAAAGTGTTGCATGCTACCTTTACACCACAAGACTATTTTAGTCTTGTTGCTGGATTTCATTTTTCATAATAAAAAATTTAGTTGCGCAGAAGGGACTCGAACCCTTAGCTCAGGCTTATGAGACCCGAATGTTTAACCAATTACACTACCGCGCATTATTAGTGGCAACATGGGAATTGAACCCTACCCTCTGATTTTTCAGACCAACGCTCTCACCTTGTGAGCTATGTTGCCATATTTAAAAACAATACATTTACAATCGTCTTGATGGACAGACTCGAACTGTCATCTAACTACATATAAGGCAGCGGCTCTGACCAATTGAGCTACATCAAGATTGCGTTCTGTCAAGTGGAATCGAACCACTATCATCTGCGCCACAAACAGATATTCTAACCAATTAAACTATGACAGATTTTTAATACTTTATATTTTTCGAAAAACTATAACAGTACATTCACGTAATGTCGTTTTTCGTTTTCTTAAAAAAAAGAACTTGAGAATACAGTCTTTTGTGGACAAACTTTACACAGATTATGGCCGATGTTGCTGCATCAGCGTTCCCGTGGTTTCCACTTCACTCTGTTGCCAGATTGAAGTATAAGTCCAATGCCTTTTTTGTTTCCGAAGAAACTACGTTGCAATTGATCGGCACCTTAGACGTGGCCTGTATAGCGACTCTTGGTCGCCCTTTACAGCTACGAGGGTTGGCTCCCCCACCATTAACAGCCGATACCTTTCGGTACGGGACTGATCGAATGTGCACCATGTACATGAACCTTGCGGGAACTCGTACCCCATATATTTCAATGGGTTTAGGCATCTACTACATTGCAACGCCCGAGACTTTCGCTTATATTATTAAGACAGGAATTGAACCTGTACTTCCAGTTTTGATAACTAGAGTTCTAACCAATTGAACTACTTAAAAGCAAAAATGCTTTCGGACATTCGGAAGAAGTGTCTCGGGTATGGCTCCGTAGATTTTCGCCTACAGAATACCAAAACTCCTCCCTGCAAACCTCGCGGTTCACGATATTTCAGGATAACGATTCGTTGCCAAACGGATACCCCTGATATTGAATCACGCTAACATAAAAGTGGATAACTTCTACGTAACAATAATTCTACAACTTTCCCTATTGATGTCTCCACCTCAACTTCGATGTCCTTCTCGAAGTATGTTGATCCCCTTCCCTCAGCGGTCGCCCCTAGGAATTGAATGCAACACGATAGTTGCTTGCTTACTTAAACTCCTCCGAAAAGAAGTCCCCAATGCTGTTACTTCAACATCAGATTTATCCCAGTTACCCGGTTTATTTGAGGACAGTAAGCTGCCCCGACTTTAGAAAGTGCAAGCACTTCTATCATCGATTTTTTTTAATATTCAATGAACATTTTCGTTCCGAAGGATGGATTCGAACCATCAGCCTCCCGCGTATCAGGCGATTGCGCTAACCGTTGCGCCACATCGGATTGTTGAGGGATTAAGAAATAAATAACCTCACCACCTGACGACTTCTTTTTAATTTTGATTTCATGAAAAAATAAAAACTTACCGTAGGTATGCCTTGATTTTTTCATTTCTTCAAAAGAAAAAATAACTTCGTCATCTGAATAGATTATTTAATTCTAAATCCCTTATTTCATAGTGTGGAAAATATTCTAACAATACTTTCACGTAGAGCCGGTAACCGGTCTCGAACCGATAATCTCTTAATTACAAATCAAGTGCAATACCTATTATGCTATACCGACTTTTGCGGCCTGAGTGGGATTTGAACCTACATCTCGCATTTTAACAGAATGCCGCTCTACCGTTGAGCTATCAGGACGTTAAAAAAAATTGTAGCAATGGTGAGATTCGAACTCACAACCTTCTCCGTGTAAAAGAGCTGCGCTGAGCCATTGCGCCACATCGCTATTTTAAAACCTACTTCTTAGAGTGCACGATTGGATTCGAACCAACACATCCAAGATTTGCAATCTCGTCCCTTAGCCAGTTTGGGTACATGCACATTTTTCCAAAATTCAGTTACCCCGATGGGACTCGAACCCATAACCCGCGGTTTAAAAGACCGCTACTCTAGCCAGTTGAGCTACGAGGTAATAAATGCGGAAGAGGTGGGAGTCGAACCCACACGAGTCGTTAGCTCCTAACTGTTTTCAAGACAGCGACCACCGCCCATTGGCTTGCTCTTCCTAAGAGATTATTTGGAGGTACCTGCCGAGAGATTCGAACTCCCATTCACTTGTGTCTAAGACAAGCCGCTTTGCCGATTAGCGCAGACAGGTGTGATAAATAGTAATGAGGAATTATTAGGAGTAATGATCCGCTATTTTTCTTACGATAATAGGAAAGGCTAGATCTAGCCCTATTATACATTCTTCACTATTAATTCTTCATTAAAAAGCGGTGACGACGAGACTCGAACTCGCAATCTTCGGATAGACAATCCGCTGCCCGACCGTTGGGCCTCGCCACCGTAGATACTTGACGTAACATAAGGTCATCCCTGATTTCTCCATGTGACAGGAACCGATGATTCAATTCCTGTTTGTGGGCTAATAATTACTGAGCTGCAGATTTGTAGGTTGGTCAACTCGTAACTCGCAATAAAATCGGGGCTGACTCATATTCGTCAGTACATATACCTTTGGTCATATAAGCTTTAGGACTAGTAGTGAATCACAATCACTACAAAGCCATTTTGCTTTATACGATTTTATATTTTTTATTCAGAGCCAGCCTTATCAAGAAAAGTATTTTAAAAACAGCGTAGGATAGATAAAATAGAAAAGTGTAAATCTTGTCCGAAGCTGTTTTCCTAACAGCAACGAACACTTTTGTTGGTAGCTATTAGGAGAGGAGGTCCTCCTCTTTGCCGTCTAGGGAAATCATCGAAGAATCATCGAAGATGAATCCTGATTGAGTCCCTTCTAGGTCAAACCCGAAGGTGTCCTTGAAAAAGGAGGTAAAAGAAATAATATGTTGATTTGATTGAAGCATTTGAATATTTTCAAATTTTAATAATCAATTACGGCTACATAACTGTGAGGGGAGGGGGAATAGTTCCGAGAGGAAATATATTCTTTTTTAAAAGGAGCCACACACAAGCCATATCTAATTCATTATCAACAATTTATACAGCTAATAAATAATTTTAAATTTAGTCAAAGGTTTAGATTTCAGAAGTGATGTGGTCGGTAATTTATATAATCAAACGATTGATTTCTACTTTTTGACTGCCGTTTGATGTTCACTATTGGTTCCACTAGGATGGGGTCTTTGGTGGCACCTGCCTTAAGGAGCTCTTCCTCGGTGGATAAATAACGGCGGGCAGGAGCCCGCGGCTTAGGTCGGCCTACAAGCATGAGCTTGTGGCCTACATCAGATGATAGAACTATTAAGTGATATAGAACTAGACGTACAACACCAGTATTACTTTTTGAGTCAACAAAACGATCACGCTACTGGCCTCTTCATTGTGATACATTAATCAACGAGCTTTTCACCCTTTTGTATCTCTCGGATTTTGTATGGCTTTTTTTGCTGAGATTCGAAGTAGGTGCGCATTTGTATTTCGACGATGATACCGATGGTGATAAACTGGACACCGCCTAAAACGAGCATTACGCCTAGGATCATCAAGGGTTTTCCCCAGATGTCTTGGCCAAGGATTTTAAGAACGACCAGGTATAGGTTGATAATGACGCCGATGACAAATAAAAGTACGCCCGTATTACCAAACAAGTGCATGGGCTTTTGCATGTACTTCTTGAAGAATAGCATTAAAAGGAGGTCACTGACGACCTTGAATGTTCTGCCCAGGCCATATTTAGAGGTGCCGAATTGGCGCGCATGGTGTTTGACTGGGATTTGGGTGATTCGAGCGCCTTCTAAGTGGGCCAGGACGGGGATAAAGCGGTGTAGCTCTCCGTAGAGTCCTAGGTCTTTGGCAAGTTCGCTACGGAACACCTTGAGGGCGCAGCCATAGTCCTTCAAACTCACACTTGTGGTATTTCTTATGATGAAGTTGGCGATCAAACTAGGTATCTTCCGTAAGATCATACCGTCCTGCCGATTGGCTCTTTCACCTGCTACCATATCCCATTTCCCCTCTTCTGCCAGTTTTAACATGGCTGGAATATCGGAAGGGTCGTTTTGTAGGTCACCATCCATCGTAGCGATAAATTCTCCTGTGGCTTGGTCAATACCAGCCATCAAGGCTAGGCTTTGGCCATAGTTTTTCATAAACTCAACTACCTTGAGCCGAGGATGGCCGTTACTATAGAGTTCTTTTAGTGTATTGTCTGAGGAGCCATCATCCACATATACTATTTCGTATTCGTACCCCTCAAGGGCTGTTGAAATGCGTTCGATTAGTGGTTTGATGTTTAGCTCTTCGTTATAAACGGTGACTACCACCGAAATTTTAGGTCGCATAATTATTGATTTATCGGTAGTTGACCGATGACATAATACTTCAGATCGCCATGCCTGACTTTGACTTCTTTTGTTTTGGTATAGGGTAATTCGGGGTAGTATCGTGGATCAATATAGTAATAGGCTTCGGTCGGAAAATCACTCATCTTACGTTGGATGATTTTTCCATAAGCTCTCGTCATATAAAAAGAGGTAGCTGCCTGATAAGGGGTGATGCCATATACAAACAAAGGATCGTTGCGTAATGTTTCTCCCGTTTCGGTGGCCGAAATTCGACATTCATCCCCATAATCATTCTGGTTGCGGTCGGGTAAAACAAACCAGTCGAAGCCAATCCGAAAGACTACAAGAAAAACCACGAGAACAACCATCCGATGAGCCTTCAATTGCCAATAGAGATAAGCTAAAAAACTTAGTCCTCCACCTAGCGCAATCGTCTTTAGGGTCCTGAAAGGGATATTAAGCGGTCGCTCTAGGAAAAATGGAGCGAAACTGCCTATGGCAATCAAAACACAGACGACTAAGAAGAGATTGGACAGTAATCGATATTGCCAGGTATTCTCGGCTTTGTGAATTTCGTGTAGGTAGATATAACTGGAGAAAACTAAGGGTGCCATCATCAATAGGTATCGGGGATAGACCTCGGGTGAGGTCCAATACAGAATGACATTGACTAAAAAGATGAGCAAGTTATAAGTGATGAACTCATCTTGAAAGATCAGTTTTTTGATATCTCGGCGGAAGAAATAGATGACTAGCAGGGTCCAAGGTAGAAAGTGATAGATCATCTCAAACGGAAAAGAAAAGAAATGAATGATGGTATCCCCTATGCCATAGTTGGTAATGGTACGCTTGCTGGATTCGGAGAAAAGCGTAGCAAAAACCCGTTCTAGATCTGGATTTTGAATGTAGTAAGCTAGGTAATAGCCGCCTATAACAGCTAGAAAAAGAAGTCCACCTAATATATGCGGTAGCGAAAACAGTTTCTTAAATGCCTTTTTATAGATAAACCAAGCTAAAAGGGTGAACCCTAAAAAGACCACTGAAGGCAGTCCTTTTAATAGAAAACCGATAGCCGTGAGAAAATAGGCTCCCAAAAAAAGTTGATAAAACTTCCCCGCTTTGAATTGATGATAGATGAGCATAAAGGTCGTAAAGACCACCCAAGAGAAGCAGGTATCGATCAAACCTAAAAGGGAATCCCAAAACAGCATACGACCGCAAGTCACCAAGAAGAAGGCATTTAGAAAAGCGACTTTTGTAGTATAATGTTGCTTGAAGAAATAGAAAATCGTGGCCGCATACCCCAACAAACACAAAACAGTAGGAAAACGGGCTACCCATTCATCAAAACGACCGAATAGGTTGAAGAAGACGAGTAAAATCCAATTGTATAGCGGCGGTTTGTTATAATAGAAATCGCCATGCATAGTCGGCGTAATGTAATCGCCAGACAATTGCATTTCCATCGCCACCAATGACCGGATACCCTCATCATCAATAAAGGCTAATACACCTAAATTGATCAGTAGGGCGGGTAGGAGGAGGATAGCTCCTGCCCAATAAAGCCATCTTATATCAAATGATTTGATTTTCACACTAAGTAAATCAGCTGTTTCGCCGCAAAAGTAGCGTTTTTTTCAGCAAACTCTGGGACGAACCCCTTTACATCTACTAGCCTACTTAATTACTTTTGCTAACAACAAGCACTTAGCGTGTTACTGTCACGTCGCCAGAGAAGGTTTCTACGATACCATCTATAAAGCGAATATCAATCACATAAACGAAAACACCGGTATTGACTAACTTCCCATTATAGGTGCCATCCCAGCCATCTCCTAAGTTATTCAAGGCGAGGTTTTCGCGTTCAAAAAGCAAATCCCCCCAACGATCAAACACTTTTAGTGATTCGATGATATCGGCCGCAGGGCCGCCATAAGCGATGAAACTGTCATTACGACCATCATTATTGGGGCTGATAGCGTTGGGTATATAAATAGGCCGTTTTTTGGATAGACTTATTAATACCTCATCGGATGCCTGGCAGCCATTCGCATCGGTTACGACTATTGTATAAATGGTATTATCGGGTGGTGCTACCCGTATCCAGGAACATTCGGTATTTACGCAATCGAAGCTATCCACTGGCATCCATTCATAGGTCACAAATGGATCTGAGGGGACGGCGCGAATCCGGGTATCAAACCCGAGGTCTACGATTTGATCAGGGCCCGCATCAACCGTCAACGGAGGGGGTTCGTTCACCATCGCCTCCATTGATGCCACACAATTACCCGCATCTCTTACTGCTATGGTAAAAGTGCCAGCGGGTAGACCCGAAAGTGTGGCACTCGCTTGAAATGGGCCGCCATCTACACTAAACTCAAAAGGCCCGGTTCCTCCTATACTGGCCGCAGTGACACTTCCATTAGACTCTCCAAAACAAACATTATCTATTATTTCTGCAATTTCTATTCCTAATACTTGTGGTTCAATCAAAGCAATGACCGCATCAATTTCACAACCATTGGCATCGACGACCTCAACCCCATACTCTCCCGCTGCTAAATCTTGAATCGTCGCTGTATTGGCTCCATTATCCCAATTATAGACATAAGGTGGCGTACCTCCACTTACAATCGCAGTGACCAAGCCATCGTCCGCTCCATTACAAGAGATATCATCAAAATCGAAGGCGAGGGCGAGGGGTTCGGGATCTAAGAGAATAAACTCGAATTGTCCCATACATAGATTAGCATCCAATACATCGACAAGGTAGGAACCAGCGGGTAAGTCCGTCAAAGAACTTTCATCTACAAAACCATTCCCATCATTC
Organism: uncultured Lewinella sp.; assembly: GCA_913060855.1. Classification (GTDB taxonomy): domain Bacteria; phylum Bacteroidota; class Bacteroidia; order Chitinophagales; family Saprospiraceae; genus DT-111. The sequence goes on from CAJXUM010000233.1 coordinate 7,529, forward strand.
CAATTGAATTCATAAGGCTGAAGTCCATTATCTATAGAAATGGTGATAGAACCATCCGAAAAACCAGTACAAGAAGGAGGAACAATGGCTTGGATTGTTGGGTCAAGTATCAGCTGAAGCTCTCGAACGGGAATTACTAAATCCGTCAAACAGCCATTTTGATCGCGAATAGTAACCGGATAATCTCCTTGTGAGATATTGGATAAGGAGTTGTCGCTAGTGAATCCCGTATTGTTCCAATCAAATTCGTAGGGTGGAGAACCACCGCTTATCTGGAGTATAACGGCGCCATCCGTTCCACCATTACAGGTAGGTTGTGTAATTAAAGTGTCTATTTCTAATGCGCCAGGGCTTTCTACCGTAAAACTTGCCGTTCCCATACAGTTGAAAAGGTCGGTGACCGTCACCATATATTCGCCTTCTGTCAAATCAAAAGGATCTTCATCGGTCGTACCATTACTCCAATTATAGTTATAAGGAGGAAAGGGGCTCGTGGCGGTCAGGTCAATAGAACCATTAGGACTGTCTCTTATACACATCTCCGAG
>CAJXUM010000234.1 GCA_913060855.1 uncultured Lewinella sp.
GAGATCAGCCTCGGTCTCGTGGGCTCGGAGATGTGTATAAGAGACAGATATATGCTCGTGGGCGAGATCAGGAAGATGCGCATGTATTGGCTTCACAGTTGAATGTGCCTTTAAAAGTAGAAGGGAATAGACTAGTATTTCCTGATCGTTTTCCTGTACCAAGAGGCCAGAAATGGCGCCATCAACGCGTAAAACTAACGCTATTGGTACCTGAGAATAGCTTTGTCAAAATCGAAAAGAAGATAGGTCGTATTTTAAATTCAGTGGACCTAGAAAATGGCAAAATTAACCCTTGGCGAGAAACCAACGAGTCTTGGGAAATGAGACCAGAAGGACTAAGTTGCATTTCCTGCGGAACAGAAGACAATATGGAGAGTTCCAGTTCAACTGATGAGCGCTTATCCGTGAAAGACTTTAACAAACTACGTATAGAAGGTGAAATGAAAGTCATGATTGATCAAGGAGATCGTTACTCCATTCGCCTATCTGGGCCGGAGAAATATACCGATCAACTGAAAATCAATCAAGCCGGAGATCACCTGACGATCCAATCACCCGTCGAACATCCCGATGCCCCGATTCGCCTATTCATTACTCTACCAGAATTACGAGCGATCGAAGCACTGGATACAGATGATATACGCATCAACGGGTTTCAACAATCCTTCATGCAATTGTATACCGAAGGCAAATTTGAAGTCAAGACTTACCTAGAACTCGATAGTTTACTGGTACAACAAAATCAAGGAAACAAACTGGATATGACTGGCAGCTATGGTTATTTAGATGCCAGCCTGCATGAATCAGCTCGACTCGACGCGGAGAAGGCTAGCCTTCAAACAGCACGTATAGCTGTTGCAGGCGATAGCCACGTGAGATTGGCCTCCGTCGAAAGCTTAGAGCGCCGGAAAGATGAGTCCAGTAGTATCCGCACCGAGGGGAGTGGCCAGGTCATTGACTTTTAAGAAAAGGTGAGCTATCGAAGGCGGCTTTCGACTTCGACTTTCGCCCCCCTCGGTGCCCTGAAAGGGGAAAGCTGCCCGCGGAGATGGACTTTCCGACTTCGCACTTCCAAATTCCAAGCATCTTCCACATTCCGAATTCCATATAAATTCCAATTGAGATAGGGAAATGACCGAATAGGTGATTTTCCTATTTTGCTTTTTGGGGTAGCAGGGGGCTATGTTTTTGCTCAACACCAGTTGTCGAAGAATAAGGTCCTTGCTCATTTGTGGCGCTTCAATAAAGTCTATCAAATCACCAAACAATCCTTCATTTATTGTACCCTATCTCACCTACTTTAAAGTTGAAACCCTAACAGGCCAAGGCCTAAAAGGTGTGTATTGATCTACTAATTATGAGTTGTTGTTGAAAGACTCTAATTTAGGGTCTAATTTCTCACAATTATGCAGCTTATCAATCTCACAAAAGGATGTTTGGTACTACTGATCTCCATTTTATGGTTGATGAGTGGACCTGTACTCTTTGCACAAGACGCGCCACTCATTTTTGAGAATATTAGTAACAAAGAGGGCTTAAATCAAAATTCCATTTTTTCGATCATCCAGGATGAAACAGGGTTTATATGGATGGGGACCTCCAATGGATTGATTAAACATGATGGGAGTTCCTTCCTTTCCTATACGCCACATCCGGGGGATTCTACGACCTTGATCAACAATTTGGTCATGGAGGTATACGAGGATTCAAATGAAAACCTTTGGCTGGGCACCTATGATGGATTGTGCTTATATCGGGCTAATACAAATGAATTCGTATGGATTAATTCCTTAAACAAGCTAATTGGCAAAAATGTGATCTTCCATGAAATGCTGGAAGATGCTAAGCACGATCTTTGGCTGGCTACCTCTGTAGGGTTATTTGTTTTGAAACAGACGAATAGAACAAGTAATCAATTTGAAGTAAAAAAGATAACACAGACTCACACCGGCCAACAACTTTTCCCTGAAAATACAGGAATAACTGACCTGCATGTCCTACCCGATTCCTCCCTATTAATTGGATCAAATACAGGCTTGTATCATATTAGTGGAAATGACGCCAATGGCATCAATATACTCCATTCATTTAACAAAATAGAAGGCAATACACTGAGAGTTAATACCATCTATGAGCATACGGATGGTATGATTTGGGTCGGGAGCCTCGACGGAATAAGGTTCTTAAGGCTATCTGCGGAGGATCATTCTTATAGCTATAGCTGGAATGAAAAACCCATTCACTTTACGGACCAGCTAGGTTTGAAAAACACGAACATCACCTGCCTGTTTTATGATCAGGTAGGCCATATTCTGATAGGAACATTTCAGGACGGATTATTTGCTTATTCTGAAAAGGATGGGAATGTCAAGCAATATAAGCCCCAAGCGGACAACCCAAATAGTATTGGAAGTGATGTGATTAATGACATTATTATGGACAAATCCGGGGTCATTTGGCTCGCTACTGCCCATGGTGGCGTCAGCAAAATTGACCCCAATAGAAAACCGTTTTTCAATTTAAGTACCGATCATTTTAATAAGCCTAGTCTTTCAAGTAATCTAATAAGTGGAATCATGCTAGATTCCAAAAAACGATTATGGGTAGGAACCTATCAAAAAGGAGTTAATGTTTCAAAAAAAGCTTTTTCATTTGCAAACATCTATCAAACCACCTTTGATCATTACCTGAAAGATCAACTCATCAACTGTCTTCATGAAACCAGTGAAAAACTGATCCTTATTGGCACAGCAAATGGCTTAAAAATATATAATATTGACCAGGAGCTTTTTGTCAATCTACCTAGTGACCACCTTCTTCAAAGCCTGTATGGTACCATAGAAATTTACACTATCCTACAGATTGGTGATGAAATATGGTTTGGAAGTAAGTTAGGGCTAAGTAAAATCACTTTACCTAACTCCTCCCTGGACCTAATCTCCGGAAATTTCGTCCATGAAATATATGATGGCAGAGAGAATTCTCCAGTTCAATATCCCACCGGTTTCATCAATGTCATGATGAACGACCCCGGAATTGGCCTATGGATTGGCACAAGAAATGGCCTGTATTTGTTGAAGAATAATCATGAAGTAGCGGAATTTGAGGTGTTTAGGTATGACCCTGGTAATGATCATAGTATCAGTAGCAACAATATATTTTCCTTGCACAAGGATCGCTATAGCAGTAGCGTTTGGGTGGGTACATTTGGTGGCGGTCTTAATAAAGTCTTAGTAGACGATAATAACCAGATCGTCAGTTTTGAACGAATCACTAAACGGGATGGATTACCAGATAATGCTATCTACTCCATTTTAGAAGATGCCAATGACTTCTTATGGATCAGCACCGATGAAGGGATTGCTAAATTGAATCAAAAGTCGCTGGAATCAAAAGAGTTTAACATGGAAGATGGTTTACCCGCCAACAACTTCCGCAAGACTTCTCATTGGATTTTGGACAATGGAATTATGCTAATGGGGGGATTAATGGGCTTGACTATATTTGATCCCTTAGACATTGCTGAAAACCCTTACCCTCCCAAGCCCATCATTACCGGCCTCAAGCTATTTAATCAATCGGTACACCCCAGTAGGAAATTCCAAGGGAAGGATGTGCTTTCAAAACCTATTCATAAAACGGAGGAACTTACCCTGCCGTATCATTTTAATCAGGTGACTTTTGAGTTCGCGGCCATGCATTATGCCGCACCGAAAAAGAACTTCTTTAAGTATATGCTGGAAGGGGCCGACAATGACTGGATCTCTGTGGATCACAACCAAAGGTTTGCCAATTATTCGCAATTACAGCCTGGAACCTATCTTTTCAAATTGAGGAGCTATAATGGGGATGGCCTTGAAAGTTTACTGCCTCAAACCTTAAAACTGACCATTCTAAAACCATACTACCTGACCAACTTGGCCTTTCTGGTCTATTTCATTCTTTTTGCGGCAGCCGGCTATATAATATTCAGATACCTGAAGTTTATGATTCAATTGAGGCGAAGAATTGCTGCTGAGGAAAGGGAAAAAAAGCACATCAAAGAAATTAATGAAGCTAAATTGAAATTCTTTACAGACATTAGTCATGAGTTCAGGACTCCCTTAACGCTGATCATCAGCCCTTTGGAAAAAATATTATATGACCAAAAATTGCACCCTGGCCTCAAACAAATGGTCTCAAATATCAATGCTAATGGCCGGCGGCTTTTGAATCTGACCAATACCCTCATTGATTTTCGAAAACTAAACCAAGGGAAAATCAGGCTGGCTGTTTCGCAAAATGAGCTTGGAAAATTCATCAGGAAAACGACTGCGGCCTTTTTCGATTATGCCGTTGACAAAAATATACAGCTTGAACTAAGTATTCCCGATAAACCTATCATAGGATGGTTTGATCCCGCCATTATTGAACGAGTGCTTTTTAATTTACTGTCTAATGCTTTTAAATATACGCCGAAAGGGGGACGAATTGATGTCATGCTTGAATTGGTGACTGAGCATTCGGTACTCATTAAAGTGTTAGATACGGGCAAGGGAATGACCCCAAAAGAAGTGTCTCATATCTTTGAACGATTCTTTCAAGGGGAAAAAAGCAAAAACCTGCTTGGTAGTAGTGGTATCGGATTATCCTTAGTCAAAAATCTTATTCAGATACACCAAGGCGAAATCGAAGTGGCTAGTATTGAAGGTAAGGGAACAAGCTTTCAGGTGTTTCTTCCCATTGACAGAAAAAACTATCATAAGGATGAAATCGTAACACCAGCGAAGCAAGAAAACTCGGGTGTTTTTGCAAAAGAAAGGAGGGTAGAAGCATCGAATGCTATGACAGCGCAAGCCCCAGAAGATGTGCCTACCTTACTTGTTGTTGAGGATCAGCTTGAAATTCAGCAGTTCATTGCCAGCATTTTTGAAAAAGACTTCAAAGTACTTAAAGTAAGCGATGGGGAAGCGGGCTTCGAGATGGCAGTGCAAAATATTCCAGACTTAATCATTACAGATGTGATGATGCCCGGTATGGGTGGTTTTGAGCTCAGTGCAAAGCTCAAAAAAGATAAACTTACCAGTCATATCCCCCTGGTTTTATTAACGGCCCTAAATGATTTTGAAAGCAGGAAGACGGGATTTGAAGAAGGAGGAGACATTTATATTTCAAAGCCTTTTTCCCCTCATCTGCTGGAATTGCAAGTAAAAAACCTGATCAAAACCAGGCAAAAAGAAGCCGAATTCATAAAGATGAACCTGCTAATGCAACCGGATGACCTCAAGGTAGAATCCCAGGATGAAGCTTTTTTGCAAACTATTAAACAGTTAATAGAAGAAAATTATCAATCACCTGAGTTGAATGTACACATGCTGGCTCAAAAAATGCATATGTCCTATGTCCAATTCTATAGAAAATTCAATGCTTTAGTTGGCATCAACACTAATGAATACATACGGGTTTTTAGATTGAAAAAAGCAGCAAATCTGTTGCAGAATGACCCAAGAATAATGATCAATCAAGTGACGTATTCCGTGGGCTTTTCAAGCCAGTCTTACTTCACAAAATCTTTTAAAAAACATTATGGCTGTACCCCTGCCGAATATAAACGACAAGGGCAATCTTAGGATCGTTTTTTTATAAAGTCAGGAAAATCAGCGGTCGTTTCACAGCAGATTTGCTCCATCACTTGTTGTAATTGGGCTTTTAAAATAGAAATGGTATGATCTCCACCTTGTTGGCCTAAAGCTGCTACACCATACATAAAAGCACGGCCCATAAAAGTGAAAGCGGCACCGGAGGCTAATGTTCTAGCAATATCCGGCCCTGAACGAATTCCACTATCCATCATCACCGTAATCTGATCGCCATATTTCTGGGCTATCCTTGTTAAGGGTTTGATACTTGATTCTCCAGCATCTAGCTGTCTCCCGCCGTGGTTAGAAACAATAATGCCATCCAAGCCCAATTGTATAGCCTTTTCTGCATCCGCCTCAGTCGCGATCCCCTTAATCACCAATTTCCCTTTCCACCTATCTCGGATCGGCTTAATTTTTTCTTCATTTAAGCGACCCGAAAATGTCTTATCCATGAACAGGGCCAACTGTTTTAAATCTAAGCCCTTTGGCATATAAGGCTTTAAGGTTTCAAATTGGGGTTGTCCCTTCAATAAGGTTCTAAGTGCCCAGTTCGGTTTGCCCACAATTTGAAGGATATTTCTAAGCGACATTTTGGGAGGCATGGCTAATCCATTTCTCATGTCTCTGGGACGAAAACCGAAGGTTGGCACATCGCTTAATATCACCAAAACGGGCATATCTGCCGCTGCTGCTCGATCAATCAGGTCATTTCTAACGCGGTCTTCGGTGGGGTGATATAATTGAAACCATGCATTGCCTTCTGTGAGCTCAGCGGCTCTTTCTATACTTGAAGTGGTGACTGTACTTAAAATAAAAGGAATGTTATGTTCAAAAGCAGCTTTCGCTAAAATTTCAGGAGATTTGGGCCACATCAAGCCTTGTAAACCGACCGGAGCAATCCCGAAAGGAGCATCGTATTCATGACCAAATAGGGTCGTTTTCATACTTGATCCACTATGCTTTGCCAGGTAATGCGGCAGCAATTCTACCTCCCGAATCTCTGCCGTATTCTTGATTAAATTAGTGTCTTCATTGCAGCCGCCATCCAAATATTCAAAGGCAAATCTAGGAATACGTTTTTTCGCTTTGGATCTTAAATCTGCTATAGAGGGGTAATTGGAATTGTAATTTAATGCTTTACTCATGTTGTTTTATTCAGACTTGTCTGTAGATTATAAAGCCCTATCCAAATGCGTATATCCACCATCTACAAATAGTAATTGTCCCGTCGTATGACTTGATTTACTGGATAGTAAAAAGGCTACGGTATCTGCAATCTCTGCGGCTGTCGTCATTCTATTCTCTAAAGGAATTTTATTGGTAATTCCTGCTAATTTCTCTGCTGGATTATCAAAAGTCTTTATCCATCGGTCATATAATGGCGTATAACATTCTGCTACGATTACCGCATTTACGCGAATGCTATAAGGAAGTAGCTCCACCGCCCATTCGCGGGTCAGTGCATTTCGGCCACCGTTGGCGGCGGCATAACCAGAAGTGCCACCCTGACCCGTAAGCGAAGTTTTAGAACCTATATTGACAATCGCTCCTTTGCTTTGTTTTAAATAAGGCAAAGCCAAATGAGCCATCAAATAATAATGCGCCACATTGCGCTGAATAGAGCGCATAAAATCCGGGTAATTCCCATTTTCTAAGCCCACTCCATCATTCACTCCTGCATTATTCACCAATCCGTCTATTCTGCCGAATTCTTTAATCACTTTTTCGATTGCCTTTTCGCATTGTTCGGGATCGGTCAATTCTGCTATGGCATAGGCTGCATCTCCACCTTTTTCTTTGATGGTTTGCACCGCTTTTAAAACATCGGGCTCCTTTCTTCCAACGATAAAAGGAATGGCGCCTTCGGCTGCCAAGGAACTTGAAATTCCATAACCGATTCCCTTTGAGCCACCGCTTACTATAACGACTTTACCTTGTAGGTTTAAATCCATTTTTTTGATGTTTACTACACTTAATGATCAACTGAATAGCTACGAATGGTTCTGGAAAGCAATCACTTCCTGTCGAGACACCCCTAAACCATCAATTCCCAATTCCATCACGTCTCCCGCTTTCAAATACCTAGGTGGATTAAACCCTAATCCAACCCCAAAAGGCGTTCCTGTCGAGATAACATCTCCCGGTAACAAGGTCATGAATCGGCTGATATAACTCACCACTTCCGGTATATCAAAAATGAAATCAGAAGTATTGCTATGCTGTAATCGTTCCCCATTTAAATGGAGCCAAAGGTCCAGATTATGAGGATCGGCAATTTCAGACTTCGGCACTAAATAGGGGCCTATTGGAGCGAAAGTGTCACAACTTTTGCCTTTGACCCATTGCCCTTCCATTTCCAATTGGAAAGCTCGCTCGCTGACATCATTGTGCAGCATATAACCTGTCTCTTATACACATCTGACGCTGCCGACGAAGAGGATAGTGTA
>CAJXUM010000235.1 GCA_913060855.1 uncultured Lewinella sp.
TCATAAAAGGTGGATGGCACTTGGCAGGTGGGCATGGGAGCATAGAAGAACAAGCCGCTATCGACGATATGCGGAGTTTTGTAGAAGCCGGCATTACGACCTTTGATTGTGCTGATATTTATACCGGCGTAGAAGAGTTGATCGGGCGGTTTTTGCGGCTAAATAAAGACGCCTTTCGTGCAGGAGAACTGGCCCCCGTACAAATACACACCAAATACGTACCCGACTACAATGCACTAGCCACCCTCACCAAAGCCGATACCGAGGCCATTATCGATCGATCCCTACAACGATTAGGGGTTGAACGGCTAGACCTAGTACAGTTTGCTTGGTGGAATTATGATATTCCAGGCTATGTGGAGACGGCTGTACACCTAGCCGAACTACAGCAAAAGGGAAAGATCAGGCATATTGGGGTTACCAACTTTGATGCGGCTCACTTAGAAGAAATCCTGCAAGCGGGCGTAAAAGTAGCCGCTAATCAATTGCAGTATTCCCTCCTCGATCAACGCCCAGTAAATGACATGGATGAGCTCTCCATCACCCATAACATCCCTTACCTCTGCTATGGCGTAGTAGCGGGTGGTTTTCTTAGCGATCGCTATTTGGGGCTAGCAGCCCCGGCCAAACCACTAGAAAATCGATCTTTGGTAAAGTATAGATTGATTATCGACGAATTTGGGGGCTATGATTTGTTTCAAGAATTATTAGTCACGCTCCGTCGCATTGCTGATAAACACGAGGTAGGTATTGCAGAAATCGCCTGCCGTTTCATTTTAGATAAATCTACTGTAGCTGGCATTATCATCGGTGCTCGAAACCGAGACCATCTGGCGAAATTACAGCAACTAAGTAGTTTCAGCCTAGATGAAGCAGATGTAAAAGCCATCACCGATATCCAAGCACAGGCAACAGGTCCCTATGGGCCAGTGTATGATTTGGAGAGAGATAAAACCGGTAAACATGGCTCCATCATGCGCTACAATATCAATGCACAATAAGCCCCCTTTCTAATGAATATAGAGTTAGATAAAACCGAAGTCAAAAGAAGTCTTGCCTTTTATGGTGGGATATGGGGTGCCCTTTTCCCTTTCCTGGTCTTCGTGACAGGAGTCGTTACCATTGCATTATCTGGAGCGCCGGATGAACGTGGATTCTGGCCCGTCTTGATGTTGGCCCTGGGCATTAGCTTACTCCTGGCAAAAGATAAAACTGAATTCTCCAATACGGTGATCGAAGGCATGGCGCAACCGATCGTGATGATCATGATTACCGCCTGGCTTCTCGCTTCTATCATTGGCGTTTTGATGACGATTACCGGTTTTGTGGAAGCTTTGACCTGGCTGTCCGCTCAGCTTAACCTTGGGGGCACTGGTTTTGTCCTAGCTACCTTTATCATCTGCTGTATTGTCTCTTTGTCAACAGGCTCTAGCTTTGCGACCATCCTCATTTGTAGCCCCATCCTCTATCCTGCCGGAGGCTTGTTGGGAGCAGATTTGCCGACGCTAGCGGGCGCCATTATTGGCGGAGCTACCTTTGGCGACTTTACCGCGCCTATTTCGGACACGACCATCGCCAGTGCCTTAAGTCAAAAGGCGGATATCGGCGCTACGGTCAGAAGCCGTCTAAAGTATATTATTCCCGCCATGTTGTTTGCCTTGATCGCCTATTTCCTGAGCGCGAGTTGGGCAGATGGAGGGCTAGTGGCTAAAGATTCAGGTTTGACGGGCGATCCCAAGGGGCTTCCGATGCTGCTGGTTCCCGCCCTGATTATTACGCTATTTCTACGTGGCAAACATTTACTTCATGGCTTGATGATGGGATTGCTCTTTGGCGTTGCGCTCGGCTTACTCACCGGTTTACTCCCGATGGAAAAGGTCATTTCGCTGAATTTGGAACAGATGAGTGCACAAAGTTTCATCATTGACGGGATCAACCGGGCTGTGGGTATTAGCTTTTTCACTATTTTATTAATGGGCTTGGTAGCGACCTTAAGGGCGAGTGGCTTGGTCGATCGCTTGGTCATTTTCGCGGCTGATCGCAGCCAAACCAAGCGGCATGCAGAAACGTGGATTGCCGGAACCGTCGGTGCAGCGGTATTACTCACCACCCATAGCGTCGTGGCAATCCTGATGGCCGCCGAATTTGCGAATCGCACGGGAGAAAAAATGGGTGTTGGTAATATTAGACGTGCCAATATACTGAGTCTCGTCGTTTGCGTTTTCCCCTTTCTACTCCCCTACTTTATTCCAGTCATACTCATGGCCAACACCACTACTTCGGGCGAAGAATTTGGCATTCCTGCCGTAGCTCCCCTAGACGTTGGTCTATATAATTTTGTCGCTTGGGGATTAGCATTTATATTGATCCCAGTTATTGCATTTGGTTATGGAAGCCGCGCTAAGAAGCGGTAAACTATTCGCTAAAAAACTAAATCGAATGTTTAAAGCAAAATTAATTGAAAGCAAAGCTTATTACAACCTACGTATTAAGCAGTCCATTTTAATGCTAGTTCCTTTAGTACCTATATTAATGCTCAACTTCTACGACGTTCCTGTCTGGGTAAGCATTGTTCTGATGGGTGGATATATCCTCCTACTCGCCCTAATGTGGAAAAATCAGCAATTGATGAATTCAATGGTGGGGCATAAATTGATTGAAGTCGATGATACGGAAATACGTATCAAAGCTAAGAACGGGAAGCAACAAGAAGCTTTTAAGATTGATGCCGTTGAAAAGGTCATCCTGAAAGAAGAATATGGGATACCACAAGAAAGCATGAAAGAAATTAAGGCTGAAATACTGGGGAGTCCCAAAGAAAACTATTTGATCATTCAACAAAATGGGGCGGAAAGAAAACTGGACTTTGAAATTGATTCCTACTATAAGATCACTCAACTCAATAAGATTATTCAGGCTTGGAGGAAGAAAGGGTATAAGGTGGAAAGAAGGTCAAACTAGGGAAAATGCCTCAAGAAAAACCGCTGGTCAACTCAGTCTATCTTTTAAAGAAGTTTCCAGGAAAGGGGGGATGGACCTATGCAGAGATTCCTGAAGTCCTTCAAAATAAAAACAATCCTTTTGGATGGGTCAAAGTGAAAGGCTTTATCGATGATTTTGAGTTGAAGCAATATAAATTAATGCCGATGGGAAATGGGAAACTATTCCTCCCCGTCAAGGCAGCGATTAGAAAGACTATTCGAAAAAAGGCCGGTGATTATGTTCAAGTCATCCTGTTTGCTGACGCATCAAAATTTGAAATCCCGGAAGAGATTATCGAGTGTTTTAAGAACGAATCTCAAATACTCTACGAAACATTCACATCCTTCAGCGAAGGAGAGCAGAAGGCTTATATAGACTGGATTTATGACGCTAAAACAGCTGATACCAAAGCGACAAGAATAGTTAGAATGATGGAAAGGCTTCAGAAAAAATTAAAATATCACGACAAGGAAGAATAGCGATTTGTCTAAGTAAATAGCCCAGCACTTAGAGCATGTGTTTACAAAACCAGGCATCACAACCTATGGGGGCTTGATATCCGTCATCGGGTAAAACAATAGCCAAGTATCTAATAAACTCAACCTTATACCCTATTAAAATGGAAAGTATTCTCGATCTAAATCGACAGTTATCCGCTGACATCTATAAAACATTGAAAGAGGCTAGAAATGGCGTTCTAATGATTAACCCCAATTATCCCAGTGTAGAGGAATCCCTTCAATTAGCTTCGGATTTTGATACGAGAAAGTTTTACCAGTATGTCCGGAATGAACTAAGTGAAAAGTTGATTCCTGCTTGGTTGAGCTATCAGGAAAAGGATGATGTAGCGCAATATGATGCCATCTACTTTGAATACAGTGATGGTGACGCGCCACCCTATGAGGCTCACTCCTACGGCTTCTACAACATGAAGAACTACAAACTCACTCTAAGTCCACACTTCTATGGCTACGATTATGAATTTGGCGGATGGGAAGCCGGGCTGGGCTTAATTTTGGAACCGTTCTCATTCTGTATACCCATTTGTACCTATAACGAGGAGACTAGTGAAGCGTACGAAAAAATTCATCATGAGGATGAAAAATCAGGGGTTACTGAACTACTAGACTACGCCAATGCGATTTGTAAGTTGGTCCTACATGAGGTTTTTGCTGAAGCAGATGCCAAAGGGTTATTTAATGAAATAAGAATTAAAGCGGGCGGGCTTTTCATGTACGATGTTCATGATGGAGGGAGTGTGCAAAGTCCTTTTCATTTTAAAATGCCGGTTTAAAATATAGGCCAAAGAAGACGATAATTGCTAGGCTTAGACCAAACATCCCTAGTCATTGTAGGTATATTCTACCTGCAACAGCTGGGGATTTATAGGTACTCAAAACGCATAACAATGTCAAAAATCAGTAAAGTCAAAGTCTTTGAACTAGTCGCTGCGGTATTGACAGGTTTAGGGAAATTTGTATTTATGGAGTGGTTAAACTGGAAGTTGGGCTATATTATTTTTGCCTGTTTATTCTGGTTTGGCTATGTGCTATACCGATATCGGGAAAACCCTGAAATACTCGAATATTGGGGATTATCAGGTACTCATTTCAAGAAGACATTTAAGGAGCTGTTTCCCATCGGTATCCTATTCATTATAGCGTTTATCCTAATCGGGAATCAACTAGGAACCAATATTCTGAGTTGGCATATTGTACCCATACTACTTTTGTATCCTATTTGGGGTGTTATTCAACAGTTTTTAGTGGTTGGTTTAGTCGCTAAAAACCTAGATACCTTAGAGAAATTCAATATACCCAGAGTAGGGATCATTCTATTCACTGCTATTTTATTTTCATTGATTCATTTTCCCTGGGCAATACTCATGTTAGTTACCTTTTTGTTGGCCATTGTCTATACTGTACTATACTTGAACCATCGAAACCTCATTGTTCTGGGCATTTTCCATGGCTGGCTGGGTGCCTTTTTCTTTTATACGATAATGGAGAAGGATCCCTGGTTAGAAATATTTGGTGTATTGGGTATCTAACATCCGCTAATGTTGTAGGTGGAAAACACCTGCACCGGCTGGGGGATATAATAAAACAAACACTCAATGAACCGCTCCTCCGTTACCACTGATCTTTACCAAGAAAGCCACTTAGCTACACCCTTTGCTGGCTGGTCCAGAAGCATGTATATAGTCTTAAGCCTATTTACGGTAAAGGATAATTAAACACTAAATAACTGATGACAATCTCAGGCTGCTGCCTGACCAAAACCCGGATCAGGTCATGATTATTAGCGTAAAAACACCGATATTGTAATCGGGTAGTCTCTTGAACAAAACGATTAACCACTATGAATTCAGTCGAACTCCTTACCCAACAAACAGCAGATGCTTACCAGTGGACCAATAAGTTGGTAACATCTATCCCCTATGACCATTGGGAGGATATGCCCCAAGTCATTGATTCTACCGTCAGCTGGCAAGTGGGGCATCTCATCATGAGTTTTTATTACCATTCTATCATGACCATTGTCGGGCATCAAATGGATATCATCACCAAGGTGCCCTTGCAACCCTATAATGAGCTATTCACCTCCGCTGAGCCCGAAAAAGCTTTAGGCAAAGCTGATCCAAAAGAATTACACCAACAGTTACGCTTAGTTGGAGACAAGTCCATTGAGATTATCCAATCTTTGTCCGTGGAAGATCTAGATAGCCCATTGGAACCTACTCCAACACCGCACCCTATTGCCAAAACTAAACTTGAGGCACTAGATTGGAATATCAAACACACGATGTGGCATTGTGGCCAAATTGGACTTTTGAAAAGAGTCATCCATGGAAGATTTGATTTTGGTTTACAAAAACAAAACTAGCATATGTCGGCAGGAGATTGGAAAGACTTGCTACGCGCCTCACAAGAAGGTGATCTAGGACTGGTAGAATACTACATCAAAATGGGCATTGATCCCAATTATCAACATCCTGAATTTCTCACCGCCCCCCTTTTTGAAAGTATACGATTTGGGCATTTAGACATCACTGAATTTCTATTAAAAAATGGCGCTGACCCCAATCTCAAGGAAGGCTTTGGTACCGACACTCCACTCTCGGTAGCCAAGTCAGTCCAGAACAAAGCAGCTATCCAACTTTTAAAACAACATCAAATGTCATCATCCACTAAACCATCGACCGATCGGATCAACAAAATACTCATAACGGGAGGCAATAGAGGCATCGGCAAGGCCATTGCGCAGCAGCTCCTGGAAGAGGGCCAAAAAGTAGTGATTGTCTCGAGGGACGGACAGCAAGGCCGGGCAGTCGTTGATGAATTGAAAACGAGTAGCGGTAATCCAAATATCGAGATGATCCAAGGTAATTTATCCAGTATTGCTGGTTGTCAAGCGTTGATTCAAGCGGTAAAAGTCAAGCATAGCGACATCAATGTTTTCATCAGCAATGCAGGCGTTTGGATGACGGATCTACAATTGAATGAAGACCAATTGGAGGTGAGCTTCATGGTAAATTATTTGGCGCCCTATATACTCTGTCGAGGCCTACTACCCATTCTCCAAGCCAATGGCCCGGCTAGGATCGTCAATGTAAATGCAGGTTTATACGTGAAAGGTAAACTCGACCTGAACAAGACACCGACTGGACTGGATTTCGGTCCCATTCATTCCTATGCAACGACCAAGCTATGCAGTGTTCTTTTTACGATCGATTTTGCCAGGGAAGTAGCTGATAGTGGGGTGACAATTAATGCAGTACATCCCGGGGTAATTAATACGGGCCTAGGGGATTCGCCTAAATTGATTAGTAAGTTGATTAAATTTGTAAAGCGTTTTTGGAAACCACCGACTTACGGGGCCCAGGCACCAAGTTGGCTGGCTATTAGTGATGAAGTGGAAGGTGTAAATGGAAACTACTATAATGAAATGGAGGTGATGCCTTATATTGATGTAGTAAAAGATAAAGCCTTGCAGGAGGAATTACGCCTTAGAACAGAAGAAATTTTGAATAAGAGCATGTTTAAAAAATAGTCGATCATGAGCCAAAAGAAGGATCTCCGCAACGACCAATTTGAATTATATGATTTGACGGTTGTTGTAGAAGAAATAAATGGGAATTGCACTTGTGAGATGAGCATTGGTGATTGTTTTCACCTTAAAGGCGGGAAAATTTCCATGCCCGATGGCGCCAACTTCTGCTTGTATGCTCTACAGTCGACTATCCCTCTACTACCCGCCAAGCAACGCTACAATCATTCGGCCGACTGGATGGAAACCGACTCCCGTGTCATCTGCCCCGATCCTGCGTGCAAATTGATTATGAGAATCGATCGCAGCGGATCTCGGGTTTTGAATCATGATGATGTGAGTCCAATCGCTTGGGATGAAAAGATGGATCATGGATAACTATCCATTAAATAGCGGGGCTCAGACTTCAGAAGTTCCCCTAGGCCCTAGCGAAGGAAACTTCTGAAGTCTCGCTGAGCTCATTTCCCATTACCCTAGGCCATCAAATAAATTAATCTTTCTAAGATACAGACATGAAACCACTTCCGTTCTACTTTGAAGGCGATGGAATCACGCCCAATAATTCGCTTCCGGTACTCTTCTACCAGCAGGTCATTCCGCCTGGGATAGCAGACGCTGCGGACTACTTGGAGCAATTATTTATTACCAATCATTGGACCAACAACTGGCGAGATATCGTACTTGCCTGGAACCATTACCACAGCAGCACACACGAAGTCTTGGGTATCAGCAAAGGGTCGATTAAGCTACACCTAGGTGGCAAGCAAGGTAAAGTAGTTGAAGCCCAACAAGGTGATGTTTTGATTCTACCAGCAGGGGTTGGTCATTATTCCCTTGAACCCGACAGTGATTATGAAGTGGTAGGTGGTTATCCCGAGGGTAGAAGTTGGGATATGATCTATGATGAACCAGAGAAATACCAGGCTGCTGTAAAAGCGATTGATCTGTCTCTTATACACATCTGACGCTGCCGACGAAGAGGATAGTGTAGAT
>CAJXUM010000236.1 GCA_913060855.1 uncultured Lewinella sp.
CGGCAGCGTCAGATGTGTATAAGAGACAGGCCACTTCTTTATTATCTCTCCATTTTTAAGCAAAACCAATCCGGGATTGGATCGGACGATAGTTTTCAATAAGATATCATCCGCTGTATAAAATGGATAGGCACTCTGGGTCGTGTGTCTAAAGTCATCAATCCTGGAATAATCAGAATAAGCGGTGAGTGCAAGAGTTGTAAAGCCATCCTTTTCTGCGGCTTCCATGATTGGATTCACCACGTCTACCCAAGGCTTAATGTAGGCTTGCTCCCAGCTGTAGGTATCAATTTGTAGTTGTCTCTTATTGGTAGCTAAAATAGATTTATTCAAATAAAAAGAATCGGGAGTCACCTGGATGGTATCTACTTGATAAACCGTGTCCGTCACCATTTGAATACCTTTTCCATCCTCTCCATAAAGTCGATAGGCCACTACCATAAAGCTATAACCTTCTTCGCTCAATATCGTCTCGGTAGCATCATTTCCGTCTTGATCGCTGACTTCAAAGTCACTTATTTTAGTCCTTTCCAGGGTAGGTTCAGAACGAATCTGCTCCAGTTGCCATTCTTCTTTTGGATACTTCTTAAATTCCTTCATGTATTGATCAAAAGGCAATTCAATCACCTCATTCGTACTTTTATTCGTCATCTTATAAGCTAAGATTTCGACATTCCCAGCAGCTTCTGTCTCAAGATTCTTGCGCTCTTGCACATTTACCCCTTCTTTAAACGGACGGAAGTCGGTATGAGGTAAATCCCAGGAAAAGTTACTGAAAGAGTATAGACTTACACCAGCAATGGTCAGTCCGGTTATCAATAACCGAGTAAATCCATTAAATAATTGATGTTGCTGCTTGTAGGCAAAAAGGAAAAGAACGGCAGGAATAAGCAAGAAAACATCTTTCAAGAAAGAAGTTTTCGGCTTTAACTTGATGAAATCTCCAAAACAGCCACAGTCAGTCACTTTCATATTGGTCTCCACGTAAGGTCCCCATTGTCCAATCTGGAAAAAGTTGACGCCATCCGGAACGTAGCCAGTAAGAAACGTAAAACCCGTCAGGAAAGTAAAAAAGAAAACAATGAGAAAGAATGTCCAAGCGGTAAATTTCCTTAATGTCCCAGTAATCAACATCATCCCGAGGGCTATTTCCAGCACAATCATAAAAACAGAAAATCCCAAGGCGTACTCGGAGAGCCAAGGGAAAAGTGGCGCCACAAAAGAAAACCAGGTTTCGCTAAAAGTCGACTCAAATTCTGCGAAGTATTGCTCCATTTTGTAAGCCGTCCCTAAGGGATCAATCGCTTTTACCCAACCCGAAAAGATAAATAAAGCACCTGCAAAGTTTTGCAGATAGCTCATCGGCCAATTCTTGATTTTCTTGAAGGCAAAGTGGACAATAAGTGTAAGAACTAAAGCAGCAATTCCTATAATAAGGAGTAATTTACCAAGTGTCATTTTACTAGTATTTATAGGTCAGACTAAAGTCAACCTTTTGATCATCTTCTTTCTCTGCCGCAAATATAGTAGGAATAAGAGGTAGTTCTTGTAATTATTTGTGAATAATTGTTAATCGGCTGTTAATTTAGTCCTTAACACTATTTAGTGGACCCACTTGGAAGTACTCACCATCGCCATCGGGTAATCTTCTCCGATGCGGAGATGCATACTTTCCTGCTCTAGCCCACTGAGCATATCAGGTTGATGGACTTTAGTGGCAGGTATTTCTTCCAGGACCGGTAACCAGCGCTTTACATATTCACCTTGCGGGTCATAACGCTTAGCTTGGGTAATGATATTGAAATATCGATTCTCACGCGGGTCACTTCCCACCCCCGCTACATAATTCCAGTTGCCATAATTGCTACATGGATCATAATCGATCAAAATAGACTCAAAATACTCCGCCCCCATTTGCCAGTTTACGTTCAAATCCTTGACTAAGAAACTAGCTACATTTTGGCGACCTCGATTGGACATAAATCCAGTGCGGTTCAACTCTTTCATATTGGCATCTATGAAGGGAACACCCGTTTCTCCTTTCACCCATCGATCCAACAACTTCTTGCTGTTCTTCCACTGTGTCTCCGTAGCCCCTTTGATGCCTCCTTTTTGGAAAATCTTATTGCCATGTTTTTTTCCCATAAATCGGAAGAAATCACGCCACATCAGTTCAAAAAACAACCAATAAGTCGAATCATTCGAGCCTTCCGCCTCTTCAAAACGCTTAATCTCTTGGTATATCATTTTAGGTGATAAACAGCCTTGAGCCAACCAGGGTGAAAACTTAGAGGAATAATCGCTACCCAGCAATTCATTTCGCGTTTTCTTATAGGTTTTAATGGCTTTCGTCTCCCACAGGTAATAATGTAATCGTTTCAAGCCCTCCCTTTCTCCTCCTTTGAAGGTTACGCTAGCTCTGCTCTCTTCCTTATTATCTTCCAAATTGAAGTCGGACAAGGTCGGAATCTCTCCTGCTTCTACTTTTACGGTAAGCTTTTCAAAGGGTTCAGTTGGGGCTGGTAAAGGTGCTCTCACGGCTACAAATCGTTCCACCTCTTTTCTGAATTGCGTAAAAGTATCGGGGGTATGATGAATGGGAAAGGGTAAATCTGCCGTATAATACAACATCTTCCCCCTGGAATAGCGCATTTCTTGGCCAATAGACCAAAGCAATTGTTCTAAAGTATCCTGCACGTACACTTCTTCCTGCGTCCGTTCTCTATTACAGAAAATCCAACTCGATTTCACTTCTCTAGCTAACTCAAACAACACTTCCTCCGGTTTTCCTACTCGAACCAAGAGATTACTTCCTAGCGTCTTGAGGTTTTCACGTAGATCGGCTATAGATTCGATGATAAACTTTGCACGGTAAGCCCCGGTTTTAGGGAAGCCAAAACCTGTTTTTCCAAGGAAAGTCCGCTCATCAAAAACATAAACGGGTATAATTTCATCTGCACTTCTCAGGGCATCCAGTAAGGCCTCATTATCATGAAGTCGCAAATCCTGTCTAAACCAAACAATCGCTCTTTTATGATGCATAGTAAAGGCTTTTAAAATATTACTTTCTCTTTCTACGGATAGTCTGCGTCGATTTAGGAATAAATGCGGTAGAAACAGCTTAATGTTTCTTTACATTTTACAACAAACATGCGCTGAATTGGTTTGTCATTATTGAGTAAGTTTCGGTGCATAGGCAGAAAATTAAGCTAAGTTCCTTTACTTTATCCCAGACCGATGAAACTTATCGAAATGTTTTATGAGTAACAAATGTTGAAAGTAGAAATAATTGTACTTTCCTGCTTGATAATTATGAGAAAAATGAATAGTAAACAATTGTTTTTTCTTCTATTGGCTTATTGTTGCTGGGTAGGCTGTGGCAATGGTAATGCCTTGCCTATTTTGAGTAAACCCATCACAGAAAACGGGGTATCTTCTTTTGAAAGAATCTCTGATTTTCAGTTTATCGATCAGGATAGCCAACTCATCACGCCCGCCACTTTTGCGGATAAAGTCTATGTGGTAGATTTCTTCTTCACCTCTTGTCCAACTATCTGTCCAACCCTCGCTAAAGAGATGAAACGGATTTACAAACATTTTGAGACGGAAGATAAGGTTCGCTTGCTGTCTCACACTATTGATCCCAAGCGGGATACAGTGGGGCGATTGGCAACCTATGCCCAAAACCTGGAAGTGTCCAGTGATAAATGGCACTTTGTTACCGGCGATAAAACGGCCCTATTCGAGATCGCGGATGACTATTTCAACATTGTACTAGAAGACCCTAGTGTTCCGGAAGGTTTCGATCATAGCGGGCGCATCGTCTTAGTTGATACCAATGGCCATATAAGGGCTTTTTGTAATGGTACAAACCCTGAAGAGGTAGATCGATTCATTAAAGATATTGAACAATTATTGGAAGAATATAAAGCTATATGAGTACCGAGTTACTATTGGACAAATTGGTGAATTTGTTTACAGTATCCCTGGTACTATGATTGGCATCTGAATTTACGATTCTAAATTAATGCATGACATGCGGATAAAATATAGATTAACAGCCAGCTTAGCGGCTTTACTTCTTTTCCTTTTCTTCTACAGTTGTAAGGACACGCCTTATCAGCAGGGTAAAATTCTTTATGAAATTTCTTGTGCCAACTGCCATATGGAGGACGGAAGCGGCTTGGAAGGACTCATCCCCCCTTTGGCTGACTCCGATTATTATCGCCAAAACATCCTTGAAAGTGCCTGCCTAATCCGGAATGGAATGGAGGGCAAAGTAGTGGTCAATGGTCGCACCTATGAACAACCCATGCCGAATAATGACCGATTGACAGAATTTGAGATTACCAACATATTGAACTACATCAATAGTGCCTGGTATGACGATCTTCCTTATGTAAAATTGGCGGATGTAAGGAGAACCTTAAATGCTTGCACAGAGTAAATTGGGGCATTAAAACCCAATTTTCAGCGCTATACTCGGTAAGATGGGCAGTTGGTTGACTCGTTGGTTTGTAATTCGATCTAGGTAAAAAACATTTTCCCGATTATAGGCATTGGTCACACTCAACACCGTTTCCATATAAAGGGATCCTGGCAATTCGATCGTTTTCTTCAAAGAGGCATCCAAACGATGATAGTAGGATAAACGGCCTCCGTTCCGCTTTTCCGCTAGAATAGTACCTAGGTCGAAGTTTCCTCCTAGGATATCTTCCGTCAATATCTCATCAAAGCCAATGTTCTGAAAAAAGCCTTGGGTTTCTGTAAAGGGAAAACCTGAACCGAAATTCCACCTCAAGCTAGCCTCCCAGCTAGATTCTCGACCAAAATTATAGGTCACTAAGGCATTGGCATTGTGCCGCCGGTCAAAGATGGTAAAGTAAGTCTGTTCTCCATCAAATCGATCTACATAGGCCAGGGAATAGGTCATCCACAGGTACCAATTCTTTTTTTCATAACGGTAGGAAAAGTCTATTCCATATGCATTACCGGTCTCAACGGAAAAATTAGGATCCAGCGCACTCAGTTTATTTCGATTAATATTGATGATTTGTGTAAAGCGCTTGTAATAAGGTTCGATATTTATACCTGATGAAGTGTTCAGGTCAAATTCTACACCAGCTACAGCATGGATCGATTTTTGCAGCCGATGGTCCGTAGGTTCCCGGGTTCCTGGCTTGAATAGGGTCTCCTCTGGCCCGGCCAAGAAGCCCACGAAAAAGTTAACAATATCCAACTCATTCACGGTACTAATAAGGTTCTGGGAATAATATCCTCCAGCCAACTTAAATCGCAAGCGATTACTCGCATTGTACTTGAGTCCGAAACGCGGTTCCAGACTCATCGTGGATTGTGAGGCATAAAACTGCAAACGCAAACCCGGCTCGATAATCAGCTTACCCAGTTTTTGTTTGTACTTGAGATAACCAGCCAGTTCTGTTGTAAAATCTCTTTGTTCAAAATCGAGGCCGATAAAGTTTTCAAAAGAAAAATCAGTATTGAACCCATTGACTTCGAAACCATACTTCAGCTCATTGTCACGGCCGAAGTACTTAAAGTTTAATTGTGCCCCAAAACTGGTAATGCCACTCTTTCTGGGTTCGGCCAAGCCCTCTCGCAGTGCTACGTCGTAGGAAGAAAAAGAAATCAATCCGTCCATCACTATATTGGAATTGGCAGGCACCAGGGTGAAGTTGGCTCCCGCTCCTGTGGTGGTCCAATCCAAAGCAGTCAAGCCCACAAAATCAAAAGCATCACGAAAATTAAATCCGAAAAAGTTGATTTTACTTCCGTTGCCTCCTACGATTGACAATTTCCCGTAAAAGTCAGTATAGTTAAAGGGTAAACCTATATTGTTAGTCAGATCGGTCAAACTCGTGTCGCCAGCTGCAAAGGAATAAAAACTAGTGTCAACTGCATATTGATACAATGATTTCGAGCTCTGATCCAGGTACGAATGCTTGGCCGTAAAAAGAAAAGAGATACTGTTGCCTTTTTCTTCCTTCCACTTGATTAATGGGCCTTCGATCAGGGCCCTGGCTTGGAATGGACTGGCCGATACCAAGCCTGCTAAACGTTTTTTGTTCCCCTCTCTAGTTTTGATATCGACTACCGCAGAAATCCGTCCGCCATGCTCAGCATTGAAGCCACCGGTTAAGACATCGACACTTCGGATCGTTTCGGTCTCGAATACCGAGAAAAAACCAATAGAATGAAAGGGATTGTAAATGGTCATACCATCCAGTAGGATCTTATTCTGGACTGGCGAGCCTCCTCTGATGTATAATTGCCCCCCCTGATCCCCAGAAGTAACGATACCGGGAAGTACCGGCAAGTATTGCGCAATGTCGGCATCACCACCCGTTGAAGGGAGAGATCGTATCTGCTTAGGGGTGACGGTGATTGTTGAAACCTGTATGTCCGAACGAGCTTTTTCTCTATTGGCGGAAACATCGACTGTCGTCAAATTAACGGCATTGGAGCGTAGGGCCAGCCGCTGATAGAAAATTTGTCCATCCTTTAAGTTCAAATCGACAGCCAGGCTGTCATAGCCGATATAGGTCACGACCAGTCGATAGGCGCCAGCGGGGAGATTGCCTAAGCTAAAAAATCCATTTACATCAGTATTTGTCCCCACTGCCTGATCAGCTAATCGCACCGTACCGAAAACGATGGGCTCCCCCGTTTCCTCATCAAAGATATTTCCGCGGATGGTAGCCTGTGTATAAACAGCCCCAATACTTACGAAACAAAAGAAAATGATGAAGATCGATTTATTGAACATGTATTGACTTTAATAAAGCAAGAAGGGCAAATATACCAATGCTGGTATATTTGCCCTATCTATTTTATGTCTTCTGAATAACAAGACCGTTAAAACCGAAGATTCAAAGGCTTTTAGCCGAGAATCCCAGATCCTTGTCTTATGATTTCTAGTTCGTCACCCGTACAATCCACTACCGTAGAGGGATTATTATTTCCAACCCCTCCATCGATCACGATATCTACCAATTTTTTGAAGTCATCATAGATATCGGTGGGATCCGTAAAGTATTGAAGGATTTCATCATCCGATTTCAAAGAAATGGACAAAATAGGACGGCCCAACTCTTGAACAATCGTTCTAGCGATATTATTCTCAGGAATTCGAATTCCGATGGTTCGCTTACGGTTTTTGAAAAGTTTTGGCACTGTGTTATTCGCTCTCAATACAAATGTAAAGGGCCCCGGTAGGTTTTTCTTCAGCACCTTAAACACATCATTATCGATCTGGTAGGCATAATCAGCCACCTGGCTAATGTCTTCACAAATAAAAGAAAGCATCGCCTTTTCTGGCTTTAATCCACGCAATCGGCAAATCTTTTCCACTGCCTTGGGATTGAAGATGTCACAGCCCAAGCCATATACTGTGTCGGTAGGATAAATAATAATTCCACCTTTCTGCAAGCTTTCTACAACTTGCTTAATTTTGCGCCCTTCTGGGTTATCTGGATTGATTGTCAACAACATATATAAGAAGTAAATTAAGAATCACCAAAAATATCATCGTCGTCCAACATATTGGCCAATAGATCTCGGAAAGACATACTAGACTCTAGGATGTCTTTGTTGATTACATCAAATTCTGCGAGTCCATGTAAAACTAATTCCATGTAAGGTACAGCTTCTTCTCCCTTTATACTCAAGGTCTTTTCTACTAATTTCCGAAGACCAGCTACTGCATTCAAAGCATTGACGAAGTCAACATCATTAGAATCATTGAGCAAATCAATGGTGTTGCCACCCGCAAACCAAGCGCGAATAGTACCAAAGGGGTCTCGCTCTTGTCCTCTCTTTACTTTATCAGGATTCGGGAAATGATCCAGGAACATTTTCTTAAAAG
This sequence comes from uncultured Lewinella sp., assembly GCA_913060855.1. Taxonomy (GTDB): domain Bacteria; phylum Bacteroidota; class Bacteroidia; order Chitinophagales; family Saprospiraceae; genus DT-111. The sequence goes on from CAJXUM010000236.1 coordinate 7,886, forward strand.
CACGTCCCATTAAAGCCATCGCTACATTGTAGGGACCTTCCTGTTCCCCTTCATAGACCAACTCAATTTTACCGGTGATCGCTCTGTCTCTTATACACATCTCCGAGCCCACGAGACCGAGGCTGATCTCGT
>CAJXUM010000237.1 GCA_913060855.1 uncultured Lewinella sp.
TCGTCGGCAGCGTCAGATGTGTATAAGAGACAGGCGTCCAACAGCACTTCCTCGCCAGAAAGGGCGATATCACAAACTTGCAAAATTCGCTGCCAGTACTTGGCCTTCGCCTCCAAGTAAGGTGTTTTGTCTTTGTTTTGTAAATACCATCGCCACCAACGAATTTCCCAAAACTGTGCGACTTTCCATCTGTTATTCATGCGGGAGCTTTTCTTTTTTAGACAAATGTGCAAAAAATACATCAGCTTCCTTACACAATCGGTATTTTTAGGCTGAGATAGGATGAACCTGGAAAATATACTAGCCAAACAAAGCTGGCTACTGTGAGAATGGCAAGTAAAACACTTGCATGACAGAGAAAGACTTTAGCCGTTTTCCTCGTCATAACAAAGGAAACTGCTGAAGCCTAATTTAATTTGAAATAACGATTTAGAAATACATAATTTGCCATGCTATATTCGGTGGGAACGAAGGTGCGTTTGATTCATACAGGAGATGAGGGGCGAGTGATTGCCCTACTTAGTAACGGAATGTTAAAAGTTCATCTATTGGATGACGACATGGTGATTCCTGTTTCAACAGAAGATTTGAAATTGATCGATGAGACGATCACCACAAAGATTCCAACCAAGGTTCCGCCACCTAGCTCAAACAAAACTAGTAGTGCGTCGATCATTCCAAAAGGAATGATCAACTTTCCAATGACGGCCTTGACCCATGAGGGTATCTTCCTAGCTTTTGATCCCATTCTAAATGCCGATGCCACCGTTGAGAAATACAAGATCCAGCTGATCAATGATACCGATTACCACATCCTTTTTCAGTATGAATTTTCTTTGAATGGCAAGATGGAGGAAAAAATCAGCAAGAAACTGGATGCGGCCTCCGTTCTATCATTGGGAGAATTATGGTATGATGAACTCAATGATGCGCCGGAAGTACAGCTTGCTTCTTGGCGCATTACGACCGACGGTACCGGGAGCAAACAGGAAAAGAAATTGCGCTTGAAAGCCAAGACTTTTTTCAAAGAAGGTCAAATCGCTCCCCTAATCAATAAACAAGTCCCCTTGTTTCGCGTATTCGATAATCTAACAGGCACGCGCCAAGCGCCAAAAGAAAACTTGCAGACCTACACCAAACGTTTGAGTAAGCCCAAACCGAAAATTTCGTACACGGGAAAACTCATTCATATCGATTCTGCGGCCTTTGCAGAATTCCCCACCGAAATTGATCTTCATATTGAGAAATTGGTGTCGCATACCCGAAAATTGGAAAAAGGAGCCATTCTAAAAATTCAGCTTACCGCCTTTGACGAATATATCAATAGAGCCATTCGCTTAGGAATAGACCGGGTTTTTGTGATCCATGGTGTGGGAGAAGGAAAATTGCGCAATGCTATCGCAACTCGGCTTATTAATTTACCAGAAGTGCAGTCTTTTAAAAATGAATTCCACCCACGTTACGGTTTTGGGGCGACAGAAGTAATTTTATAGTTGAGATCCGGTCTCGAGCCTGGTCCTACTACGGCTTCGTTATCGATGATTTTCATAATTGAGCAGTGGGCTAATAGCCGCCAATTGATGGAAAGTAGTATCATTGATCGGGTGAGCCTTTATCGCCTCGATGTTCTCAATCAATTGAGTAGTTGAACTAGCCCCGACGACTGTACTTGCTACTGCAGGATGTCGCCAGCAATAAGCCAAGGCCAAATGCCCTGCTAGCCCATGGGAGCCTTTGAGCGCGGCGAGCGCTTGCTGGGTGTCTTGCACAGTCTCTAAGGTATGTGCAAGGTAGGCGCGCGCTGGTTTATTCGCTAGTAGGCCTTTCGCTAGTCCACCGCGGACCAATACACTGATCCCTTTTTCAGCCAGAAAATCTAGCGCAAACTCCTCCGGTCGTCGATCCAATAAACTGTATTGCATCATATTACTTACGATATTAGATTTTTCTCCAAACTCCCGAATTACATTCGGACGGATTGATGAAATTCCATAATGACGAATCCACCCTTCGTTTTTCAATTCTTCAAATGCTTCTATTGTTTCCTCGATTGGATCATCGATGGTACCACCGTGAAGCTGGTATAAGTCGATATAATCGGTTTGCAAACGGCGTAGGCTGTCCTTAACTGCGGATTTTATATACGCTTTTGACGGATTCCAATCCCAACCACTTCCATCTTCTCGCCACTGGTTACCGACTTTTGTGGCTATGATCACCTCTTTCCGCTTACCTTTTAGCACCTGCCCTAGTATCTTCTCATTTTCGCCACGATCATATAGATCGGCGGTGTCAAAAAAGTTAATGCCATGATCTAGGGCGGTATGGATGAGGCCTCGGCCTGTTTCCTGGTCATGAAAAGACATGCAGCCCAGTGAAAGGGTGCTTACTTGTAGGTCGGATTGGCCTAATTGTTGGTATTGCATCAGTTTGTTCATTTATGAATCCGGCTTAACATACTTGACAGTGGTTTGAGTTTTCCAAACCTCTTGCCTGTCAATATAGATGCGTCGAAGTTGTCGTTTAGCGACAGACGCTAGCGAAATAGGGCCCCGTAGCCCAGCAAATCGATTTCAGCTCAACATTCGCTCTATATTTACAGTTTGAAAGGTAAAAAAATCTATTAATATGTCCGAATGGAAGTTTATCACCCCTTATGCGGGTTTATCAGCTGCGATTCTTAGTCTCCATCATGCCGCTCATAGTATTGCCAGTGTCGCGGAGGTTATGCTCCCCCATCAAGCCGATGACTCTCATACCAACTTAGGGTGGAACCCAGCTTTACAAGCTTTGGTTAGCCATTCTTTTGACGATAAATGTCAGTTGGCTTTGCTATACCCCAGCTTTTCACTAGGCATTATCGTAGATAAGCAAGTGCAGCATAGTTTTGCCCTATCCGGTCATACCCGAGCGGAAGTATATGAATGGATTGGCACTAGATTGGCAGAATTGGGATTCGAGACTGCCCCGATACACCCCATGACACGCTATGAAATACCGCTACATCCAGTGACGACGGGAGCCACTTTCACGGCCCCTTCTGAAATTATTTTGGAAGAATTAGCTCGTCGAAGAAACAATGCTCATACTCTTTTTGTTGATATAGCGCCTGAGTACCCATATGCTTCCGATGTTCGAACCTGGCCTCATCATTTTGATACGGGCCTTTATATTCCGATTCGGAAAAATGATGCTCAAGAAGGCCTAAACTCCATAGGTCTGGGAATGGCAACCCCTGACGGTTCAGTTAATGACATGTATTTATATGTAAACCATTGGTCTAAAGCACCCGTGGTATTACCTACTCAACTGCCTGACTTATCGGGTGAAGGCTATTGGGTAACAGAAAACTGGACGGGGGCTGTATTACCACTTTCAACGATAGCCGCTCATCAGCACCATCAAAAGCAGCAGGAAATTGTACAAGATTTTATTCAATCAGCTATCAAAGCTTCACTACAGCTTATTTGGTGAGCAGTAATGGATGTTTTGGGTAGTATAAAATTAGAATGATGAAAAAGAAAGCGATTTGGAATGGCCAGGTATTGGCGGAAAGTGATGACATCGTTAATATAGAAGGGAATGCTTATTTTCCGGAGTCTAGCCTCAATAAAGCCTACTTCAAAGAAAGTGCGACGAACACCGTTTGTCCATGGAAGGGTACGGCTTCCTATTATAGTATAAATGTAGATGGTACCGAAAATAAAGATGCTGCCTGGGTTTACCCTGATCCTAGGCAAGCCGCTGCAGTACTCAAAAATCGAGTGGCTTTTTGGAAAGGCGTGGAGGTTGTTGATGGGTGATTTTTTTAAGTGGTGAATGAGTGAAGTGGTGAAGTGGTGAAAAGTGAGTGTGTGAAGAAGTGAAGTGGTGAGTTTGAAAGGTGGCGTAATCAATCTTATTTAACTTTAAGCAAGTATTTATGACAGTAAGTCCAATTCTAAGTCAGAAAACTGGTTTACGGACAGCTTATGAAAATGTTCGGTCTTGGAGTATCCAAATCTGTAAGCCGCTACATGCCGAAGATTATGTGGTGCAGCCTTCGCTGGATGTGAGTCCACCTAAATGGCACCTGGGTCATACCACCTGGTTTTTTGAGAATTTTATTTTAGTAGATCATCTGGCTGGTTACGAAGCTTTTGATAGTCGACTAAATTATTTTTTCAATAGTTATTATGAGAGTCAAGGACCTAGGATTCTAAGAAGTAATCGAGGGAATATGACTCGGCCGGCATTGGAAACCGTTCTGGAATATCGAGCCTATGTGGATAAGCATATGCAACAATGGCTGGAGCAGTATGAAGAGACGACGCTCCCCCCGGCATTAGAAAATCTCTTAGTCATTGGGCTTCAACACGAGCAGCAACACCAGGAATTATTAGTCACTGACATCAAATATATCCTCGGAAATAACCCCCTATTTCCAAGCTATACCTCCTCCCAAACGGCAAAACAAGCAGCGTCATCCAAACTTTCTGATGGTTTTATCTCAGTAGCAGAAGGCATCTATGAGGTGGGCTATGACGGAGAAGATTTTTGCTGGGACAATGAGTTGAGTGCACATAAAGTTTATCTACATGCTTACGATATCCAAAATCGTTTGGTGACCAATGGAGAGTATTTGGCTTTTATCGAAGCCGGAGGGTATGAGCAGTTTGAGCATTGGTTGTCGGAAGGATGGGAATGGGCGAAAGCCTTGCCATTCAAAGCTCCGCTGTATTGGTTTAAAGAAGGCGAGGACTGGTTTCATTATACGATGCAGGGGCTAGAAAAAATTGATCCTGATTTGCCCGTTACACATGTCAGTTATTTTGAGGCCGATGCTTACGCACGCTGGAAGGAACTGCGCTTGCCTACTGAGTTTGAGTGGGAAGTAGCTTGTAAGCAAATCTATACTGAGATACCTGAATCCGGGAACTTCCTGGAAGAGGGGAAATTCCATCCTACTGCACAACAGGACGAAAACGACTTTCAGTTTTTAGGGAACGTTTGGGAATGGACGGGTAGTGCTTACCTCCCCTACCCCAATTATCCGCGACTCAAAGGCGCATTGGGCGAATACAATGGGAAATTCATGGTCAATCAAATGGTATTACGTGGCGGTTCCTGTGCTACACCACGATCCCATATCCGCCCAACTTATCGCAATTTCTTTCAAACCGATAAACGGTGGCAATTTACGGGTATTCGATTAGCCCGATAGGGGAATGGGAAATGAATTTCTCATTTTCGACTTCTCCTTTTTTACACTTTTTTACCAAATACTTGATCTATTTCAGTCAAACGACGTTTTATTAATGAGGATTCGTCTATTGACGTCCTCCTGTCATTACCCTGATCAAAAGACAGCTCCAGCTTTTACCGCATTTTTCAACACTTCAGATCATCTATACTTTTATGATCAGGGAAGCATTACCGTATCTAATTTTTAAAGAATGACTACTACTACGTCCCTAGCTGGGAGTAAAAAAGCTTTTGCCTCGAGTATTCTAGAAGGCTTAGAAAAACATCCCAAACAATTATCTTCCAAGTATTTTTACGATAAAAAGGGAGATCGTCTTTTTCAAGAAATCATGCATATGCCCGAATATTACCTCACCGATTGTGAGTACGAAATATTTGATCGGCAACAGCAGGCTATTCTGGAACATATTGGCCAAGACGAGGCCTTCGAGCTCATCGAACTAGGTGCTGGGGATGGCTTAAAGACGAAAGTACTGCTCCGGCAATTTGTCGATCAGAATATCGATTTTCAATACCGCCCCGTTGACATTTCCTCCTCTGTATTGGAACAATTGAGCCAATCGTTGGCCACTGAACTTCCCAATCTAGAAGTAGCGCCCTTACACGGTGAGTATTTTCAAGTATTAGGAGAGTTGAAGGAGATTGGGGATCATCAGAAAAAGGTCATCTTTTTCTTGGGTGCGAACATTGGTAATCTAACCAAAACTCAATCTCGTCATTTCTTGAGTCAGTTAAATGATTTATTGGATCCAGGTGACATGGTGCTTCTTGGGATCGATCTCAAAAAGGATCCCGCAACGATATTAGCCGCCTATAATGATCCTGCGGGTATAACGGCCGCCTTTAACCTCAATTTATTGGAGCGTATCAACAATGAACTGGGTGGACAGTTTGAGCTCAACCAGTTTAAGCATTGGGAAGCTTACAATCCCGTTTCGGGAGAGGCGAAAAGCTATATTGTAAGTAAGAAAACGCAAGATGTCAGGATTGAAGCCTTGGAAACCAGTATTCATTTTGATGCTTGGGAAGCGATTGAGGTAGAGTTGTCGCAAAAGTATAGCATTGAAGAAGTCGATCAATTGGCCAAAAGTGCTAATTTTAAGGTCGTGCATAATTTCTTTGATTCACGTCATTACTTTGTGGATAGCTTGTGGGTGAAAGGCGTGAAGGAGGTGACGTGATAAAGAAGTGAAGGGGTGAAGAAGTGAAGTGAAGAAGTTGTCTTGCACTTTGCTAGGGTCTAGACTTCAGAAGTTAACTTGGGCATTCCGACGTAAAACTTCTGAAGTCTTGCTAATACTTAAGCTAATTTTCCAGTCAAAAGATCTAATCATATATGAAGTCTTTAAAGCTACAACTCGTCCGTCAAATCATGGCCACTGACGATCCTGAGGTCTTGGAAACCATCCGTCAGGTCTTGGAAATGGGGGGAGAGGTAAAGCCACAAAGTTCGCCCGAATTTCCTCCTCAGGATGCTATTGCGGATGCTTTAGGACTTTCATCTTCTGCCAATTTGGATGGAGAGGCTCAAGATTTACAGCAATCTATTGATGAGATTTTTAGCCCAAAGGGGTGAATGAAGTCGGAAATAGGAAGTCGGAATTGGGAATCAAGGGTAAAGCGCCGCCAATTCAGCTTTCCCATTTCGCACTTCCCATTTAGTATTACACTGCTACTTTCGCTTTGATATGAGGATCTGGATTATAATTCGCCAAGGTAAAGTCTTCAAACTGGAAGCCAAAGATGTCTTTTACCTCAGGATTAATCGTTAGTGTAGGGAGTGATTTAGGTTCACGAGTAAGTTGCAATTGGGCTTGTTCTATGTGATTAGAGTAGAGGTGTACATCGCCGAAGGTATGAACAAACTCCCCTGGCTCGAGATCGCAAACCTGGGCCATCATCATGGTGAGTAAGGCATAGGAGGCGATATTGAAAGGCACGCCTAGAAAAACATCGGCTGAACGTTGGTACAATTGGCAAGACAATTTCCCATCGGCTACATAGAATTGAAAAAGGGCGTGACAGGGCGTGAGCGCCATTTGATCCAGTTCGCCAGCATTCCAGGCATTTACGATAATTCTTCGTGAATCGGGGTTATTCTTGATTTGATCAACGGCGTTTTGAATTTGGTTAATCGTTGTGCCATCAGGTTTGGCCCAAGAGACCCACTGTTTTCCGTAGATCGGTCCTAAATCACCTTTCTCATCCGCCCATTCATTCCAGATTCTCACTCCATTTTCTTGGAGGTATTTGACATTCGTATCACCATTGAGAAACCATAGCAACTCATACACAATCGATTTGAGGTGCAACTTCTTGGTAGTCAGCATAGGAAAGCCGTCCTGTAAGTCAAAGCGCATTTGATATCCAAAAAGGGATGTTGTTCCCGTACCCGTACGATCGCCCTTTTGTGTACCTTTGTCTATTATGTCTTGAAGTAATTTATGGTAATTTTTCATAGGAATTGAATGCTTAGGAATAAGGCACAAATAAAAGATACAACTACGCTTTATCTTTTTCCATCAGACTGCGTTGCTAAAAACCTCATGTAGCTAGGCTATAATCGGTTTTTAGGGCCTTGCCTGATGAAAAAATATTTTGCCTACTTGTGCATTTTATTTATCCCTCATTCCTTAATTGGTGTTTGTTTGTCGAAGTTCTTTTAAAATAGATAGATGATTTATTTTAAAAGCGCTTCAAACTGAAAATTACAAAAATCTTAGGGCTGTCTCTTATACACATCTGACGCTGCCGACGAAGAGGATAG
>CAJXUM010000238.1 GCA_913060855.1 uncultured Lewinella sp.
ACATAAATACTTGATCATGTTATAGTTGAAATCCTAATTATCAAATAAATTGTCTTTGGTTAAAGAATAATCCCTTCATCATGGTAATAAAGCTGCTCTAGAACGTCTAATTGTCCATTAAAATTATGGGTAGCGCATCACATATATAATGCTGTATAGACTATTCAGGCAAAACCATAAATTAGTAGTGACCAAACTATAAACTTATATTTGTGTTTTGCTCAAATTTTCACAGCATGAAAATAAAAAAGAATGGCCAGACCTAATATGGTCTTTAGTACAAAAGAAAAAGAGGAAACGTTGGATTTGATTTGTTTATGATCCAGTACATCGTTTAGTAGTGGCTTGTCATTTTGGTGGTAAAGGCAAAAAAGCAGCCTGAAAATTTTGGCTTAAAATCCCTCCTGCTTTATGTAACTGTTATTTTGAAACGGATGATTGGGAGCCCTATTAAAGCATCATCCCAATGTCCAGGCATAAAGGTGGGAAAGGATTTAACTTACTTCATTGAGTGCTTCAATGCAACTATCTGGGCAAGACTCATTGAAGTCTAAACTTATCCTTAATTCCCTTTCTTATAAATCAATATATCCTTAACTTAGGGTCAAGTTTAAGTCCAAGAATTTTGACTTTGTCAACGTTCCAGCCAGTAACCATTTGAACGATACCTCAATATCTACTACTGCCATGAAAACATGCTCTTTAATTTTAAATCAGATTTTACTCCTAATATTTCCATTTAGTCTATTTAGTTTCCAATCCGAGCCATTATTCATTCTTAGTCCTGAAGAAGTCAAAATTGAGAACCATTCCTCTGTTCTAAGTACTTTGCAAGAATTGAATGCAACTCATCCTCGTGTGATTGTGGGATACTCCATTCCAAAAGATAGCTTCTGCCTTTTTCTGGAAAAGGCATGGAATTTGACTGCCCATACTTCATCAAGCCCGATTTTTGAAGCAGAGCTTAGAGAAATGAGCGGGAAATTGATTTCCTGCACGGGAGCGAGTTTAGAGGTTGTAGCAGAACATTACTTAAAAGCCATTGAAATCTATAAAGAGCTAAACCAATCGGAAAAAGTCATTCGAGCCAGTCTTTTGCTAGCTTCCAACTATTATGACCGTCCTGATTCTTCAATCCTCCTATTGGGACCACTTTGTCAGCAGGGACTAGATATGTATGGTAGGTTAGATATCAAGGACAAAGAGAGATTAAAACAATCGAAACAATCCTTAAATTGGTTTCAAAAGATTGCTAGATCTTATGAGAAGTTGGATATTTCTGAGGTGAATACAGTCAGAGAAAAGCATAGTAAAGCGATGGAGTATGGAATGAAGGCTGCACTACATCGGATTCAAACGGGGTTACAAGATTCCATCTATCATTATAGTCAAATTACTTTAGAACTTTTAGGTTCAATTCTAAACAAGGTTGATGACCCTCGCATATTGCCTCAGTACTTTGGTGCTAGAGCTAAAATATATGAATATATGAAAAGTCAACTCCTACTTCAAAGGAGTGCTTTTCAGGTAGGGGATGACCTAAGCTACCTTAAAGAAACCTATAAGATGGCCAAAGAATTATCCCCTGATGGATCCTTCAGTAGCATAGAATGTCAGCTTTTCGACCGGCTGGTCGATGAAGCGCCGAGTGAAGCTTTAGGCCTTATGGAAAAACGATATACAAGCTGGGATTGTATGCGTACGGTCAGTAAATTATACCGGAATATAGGAGATTTTCAGAAAGCTATAGAGTTTGATAAGAATCGGCTTGAACGATTGCGCTCAATTAATGATCACATGCTGGCCAGTCAAGACTTAGGGCAATCCTACTTGGAAGCCGGTTATTATAAAGAAGCTGAATACTTCATCCGACAAGCCATGCAAGATCTTCCTAAGCGACTAAGTCAAACGCACCCTCGAAGGATGCTTGCTCCCTATCAATTGGGAACTGCTTTAGCAGGTCAAAATCGGCTTTCAGATGCACTCCCCTTGGTAATTGAAGCGGAGGAGATGTGGGTACAACAAAAGGGGGTTATTGCAGGTGGTCCACTGAAAGAAATTTATGCTGAACATGCTCACATTTTAGCAAAAACAGGGGATTTTGCAAAGGCTCGATCCTATCTTGACAAGGCCCTCCAGTGCGCTGCCTTAGATCCCAATGTAGCTGCTTATAATCGCCTGAAACTGTTAGCCATTCAGATCTCCAGATTAGCGGGAGATTACAATTCAGCCCTTGATTCTACAGTTACCTTTATTACGTCTCTTAAGTCTGCTAGTACATCGATAGTAGAAGTATCCTTTCCTAGAGACTTGATGCGAGCATACCAATTGAAGGGCGATATCTTAATACAACAATTTACAGAGGATAACCATCATGAACTTTTACTCAATGCTCAGCAGGCCTATCAGCAGGCCATAGAAGTTGTAGATTGGATCAGACAATCTTATTATGGAGAAAGCTCCAAATTATTCATTCAGCAGGAAGCCGTAGAGTTTTTTAATAAAGCTATCGACGTAAGTTTGCAACTTTATCAGTTAACCCATGAATCTCATTACAAAGAGCTGGCCTTTTCCTTTTTAGAAAGAAAAAAAGGTGTTCTTTTACTAGAATCTGTCCAAAGATCTGATCGAAGTGATGCCACCCCCTTGCCGAATGATATTCAGCTGAAAGAAAGGAATTCTAAGCTGTCTCTAGATTATTATCACAAACAGATCTTTAGAATTAAACAAGAGCGGGAAACAGAGGAGCAGCGGGTTAAAATCAGAGAATTGGAAGCCAAAGCATTGGTCTATCAGAAATCCTACGATTCTCTAATGCTAGTCATCCAGCAAGACTATCCTCGATACTATCAGTTGAATTATGGCATAAATACCGCTTCAGTGGGTGAAATCCAAAAGGGGTTACGGTCTTCTAGTAATAGCTTAATAAGCTATTCTTTGCATCAGGACAAACTCTATGCATTCGTACTCACTGGACAGGACTTTAAGGTGATTGAAATACCCTTATTGGAGGATTTGACCGAGAAGATTCAACAATTGCAAAAATCTGTCTTTAGTTCATTTGTACTCAAGGATATATCATTGAAACAGCGACAGGCGTACAACGATACTTTGATCCGAAACGCCTATCTTTTATATCAACAATTAATCACTCCCATTCTGGAACAAATACACCTACCTGAGAAAATCATTATTAGCCCTGATGGCCCGCTGGGCTATATTCCTTTTGAAATGTTGTTGAAAGACCTACCTAATGAGATTTCAAATTTTGGCTCACATCCATATTTGATCAAGGATTATCAGATCAGTTACACCTACTCTGGGACTTTGCTTCAAGAAATGCAATCCAAGTCGCACGCTTCACCAAGGTCTGGCCTATTAGGATTTGCTCCAGTTTTCGCAGGAGTAGATGCGGACTCTGTTTCAGAGAATCAATCTGTAGCTTCTATTAGAGGAGGATTAACAAAGCTCCATTTTAATATACCAGAAGTAGAAGAAATTAACCGCCTTATGAATGGCGTTTCCTACATCGGTGTTGATGCTACAGAAGATAACTTCCTTTCCGAAGCACATAAATATCAAATCATTCACCTCTCCACCCACGGGGTAGTCAATGAAGAAAACGGCAAGTTCTCATTTTTAGCTTTTACAGAGGTGGAGGATTCCCTTGAAAATGAATTCTTGTACAATCAAGAACTCTATAACTTGGAGCTCAATGCCGACATGGTAGTCTTAAGTGCCTGCGAAACGGGCATCGGCCAACTGTATGAGGGAGAAGGCATCCTGAGTTTAGCGCGGGGCTTTAGCTATGCTGGCGCTAAAAGTATCATCACCTCTTTGTGGTCTGTAAATGATGCCAGCTCCAAAGAGCTCATGGAGCAGTTTTATCGTTACATTAGGGAAGGAAAAAGCAAAGATGAAGCCCTTCGACAGGCTAAGTTAGATTTTATCGATAAACATGTCAACGAGGCGCACCCCTTCTTCTGGGCTCCTTTTATTGCCATTGGTGATATGGAACCGATACAATTCAGTAGTAATATGAAATATCTATATTACGGATTAGGAGTACTCCTTATTTCATTCCTATATTGGAGAAGTAGAAAAGCAAGGAAAGTATAGAACCCAACGACTTGAATAATAGGTTGTTGTTTTTGCAATGCACGACTGAAGAATTTGATCGATCATGAAAGAGTTACTCGAAGGCTTAATTACTGAGACCCCGACAGCGATAAAGAATGTCTATCAAATTGGTTACCACCACTGTAAATGGGCAGTATTGAACCAGAACGGAACGGATACCGATGCCAAAGATGTATTCCAGCAAGCAGTATTTTCTCTACTAGAGCGGGTTCGACAACCGGGTTTTGAGATCAACAACCTCAAGGCTTATCTCTTTCAATCTTGTCGCTACATCTGGCTAAAGGAAAAAAAGGAACGACGTAGCACTGAGCTAGTAGAGCATTTTTCATCTGACATTCCTGATACAAACGAATTAGAACAGAAGGAGGTCAGAGAGGCAAGGCTAGATACTTTGTATAAAGCGCTAGACCAATTGGAAGAAAATTGTCGTGTACTGTTGGAGTTGACTTACTTTGAAAAACAAAGAGATAAAGACATTGCAGTTACTATGAAGTACCAGCTTAACTTCGTTAGAGTGAAACGAAAGCGGTGCCTAGATCATTTACGCAAACTTACCATCTAAATATATATCAGCTATGAGTGGAGGGGATAATCCTAGTATTGAAAGATTTCTTCAGGGAAATATGGATGAGACTGAAAGGCTTTCTTTTGAGCAAGAGATGGCAGTAGATAAAGAGCTGGCCGATGAAGTAGCATTTCGACGAGATGTGTCCAAAACAATTTCTAGAAAGAAACTCTTAGCTTCCGTTGCGGAGCAGCTGGAAAAAGAAGATTTCTTTTCACAGCAGCAGGAAAGTCCAAAAATTCCTGAAAGGAAACCGCTTAAGCTCCGTCGGTATTTGGCTTATGCTGCTGCCATTACCTTACTCCTTTGCCTGGGTTTATACTGGTATGCACAAGTTAACTTCAGTGATCAACGACTTGCAGCAATCTCCTTTGAAGAGATTCGCATGCTAAATTTAACAGGTACCACGAAAGGTCTTACTCAAGCTCAAAACACCCTATTGCTAGAGACGACCACTGACCTTCAGGTACAAGATTATGAAGCTGCCAATGACAAACTTGATCAATTGTTGCAGGAATCTCCACAGAATGCTGCTGCTCTGCTATACAAGGCATACACACAACAGCAACAAGCTGATGCTTCAACTGAAGGAACTATCGAAGCACTATTATCGCAGGAATCGACTACGCTTATCAAGCAAAAAGCGGAATGGCTTCAAGTAAAACATTGGCTGAGTCAAAATCAGGATGGGGAAGATTTTCAAAATCTACTCCAAGCAATTATTGACAATCCAAATCATCAATTCAATAAACAGGCCATTGCCTTACAATCCAAGCTACAAAGTAACTGGCGTCTTCTACTATTCTAATCATCTACCTCTCTATTTTTAGCCGTTAACTATCAGTTGTGCGAAAAAATAGGTGATAGAGACTTTTTAGCTTGTTTACCTTTATATTGATCTAGTCCTCAGTGCACGTCCAAAGCAATATTCTCCGGCATTAATCGGGCCTATAAAGGCCGTTTCTTATCCTATAATATTTCTCTTTTTTTATTTTTTTTCAAAATAGGTGATAACATTTTAACCTAGGCTACACTTACTGTCAAATGGCGAAAAATCAAACTGCTCTGATATAGCTTTTGAAATTCGTCAGATCAAAGGATAGGGACAACCAGGCCTTTAGTTATCCCCTCTCCTATTCCATTTACGTTTGCTTAAACACTTACAAATCTAGGTAAGATGAATTATCAATTGCGACCGCTGCAATCTGTAGAGGAGTATCTCTTATTCTTTGAAAAGAGACAAATCTTAAATCAACGCTTTGTCGAGAGCCCAAAATCAGTCCAAGAGGGCTTAGAAATCGATTTTTTTGATTGTAGCTCAAGCCATTTTGGCCTCTTCTCAACCTCTACTAACAAGCCAATTCCGCTCGCTTTCGCTAGGTTGACGGAACTTGACCCAAAGCACAAAATAATTCCTGCTACCAAACCCCTATCAATACAAAGGAAATGCCAGGAAATTGGAGGTGCTTCTCCAGCCATTCAAACGCTACCAATTTTCGAACATTTTGGCATTCACGATCAAGATCTGCGAGCAGCCATGGAAATGCAGCAGCCCTTAAAATATGTGGAAGCTGGTAGGCTACTAGTAACCCAATCCAACCTTCCTGCTAGGATAATCACCGATTTTATCATATACCTCTTCTCCGTCGCTTCCTATTACGGTTTTGATCTCCTATTGAGTAGTGTATCCGAGAGTCACTCCTCCTTTTACACGAAGTTCTTTGGCACCAATACCATTATTAGGACAGCTAATGACTTTTCTATCCCGATGGTTATCTCGGTCTTCGACCTAAAGAAGAGAACCAGACGGAAAGCCGAGCTAATTGAACAATTCAAAGAAGCATTTGAGCAGCAGGGTGCCACCGCAACGCTTTCACTCACAAACAGCAAAATCTTAAGTTAATCATGAAAACCATTGTCATAATTATCACCATTCTCAATTTTGCCATTTTCATTATTGGCGCATTCACCGTGTTTTCAAAGCCAAGTTCGGGTGAAAAACCCCGATCATACACCTCGAGTGTCATCTTATGCTGTATGATTTATTTACTATATCTAGCAGCAATTACCGAGGCCATCCCCAGTCACAATATGATACTTGGGCTTCTACTCAGCCTTTTCTCCGTATGTCTATTCTACTACACGGCTCGGAGCATACAAAAGGGCCAGCTGTCACCCATATGCTCCTCAGATAAACCCAGTTTCATCGTTTTCCAAGGCCCTTACCAGCTTGTGAGACACCCCTTCTATACTTCTTACATCATGGGATTTCTCGCTGCATCCCTGTACACCAATTCTTTGTTGGCCATCCCTGCTGTCATGATCATCTATCTAGTATACCTCCGGGCCTCAGAACAGGAGGAATTCAAGTTTTTCGAGAGTGAATTGAAGGATGACTATCTGAATTATATGCAGCGGGTTGGTCGGTTTTTTCCGCGGCTATTCTGATTATCTACTTTCAGGGAATAGGGAATCTATAAAGAGGGGGTTGCTGAGCTCATCTTTTAAGTCATAGAAATTTGTAGCGCAGTACTTTAGCCTCAAAATAGTTGGGGGAAAGGCTGGAAAATTAGTTCTTCCTACTCTGCTCATATATATCCACCAATTCTATGGTAGTTTTCCATCTGCTACCTTGACCTTATCCCACAATAGCTGATCATACTTAGACCCTGGCTGTGGCCACTCAATATTTGACAAATCTCTTCTTTAAGAGCCTTTTCTGTATCTACTACTGCAGCAGGTAGGTTTCATACCGAGTAATTGCGACTGAAAAAAATATTGTTCCGTACCTTCAATTTACCTCTTCTCTCAATTATTCAGTTTTTTGTCTTGTACACAGAATCATGTTATCAACAGTCCTACCCTGTACCAGCAGATGGTGGGATTTATCAACGTAGGGATCAATAGGCCGGATTGCAGGGGTCAACTACCCCGAAATATGTAGTGATGCTTTACTCCTTGTCTGTACGGCCTGAGATAGTTTCAGGTGAAGCCTAATCCCTGCTTTATTGACAAATCCAGTGTACTCCGGTATGTGCAAAGGTATAGGTATAATCTACCAGGGTATCCGAGGTATTATATTTGTAACAGATAAAGCCTGGAAGGTGCGAACTAAACCTGAATTTTGTAGGGTTCATTCAGACTACTAGGAGCTACAGTTAGCAAAGTGAGTGAACACAAATACCTCCCGTTCTTTATCATAGCTGACTTTGCTTTCTGAAAGTTGAATTAGCGCAGCATTCTGACAATTAGCTGTCTCTTATACACATCTCCGAGCCCACGAGACCGAGGCTGATCTCGT
>CAJXUM010000239.1 GCA_913060855.1 uncultured Lewinella sp.
AGCCTCGGTCTCCGTGGGCTCGGAGATGTGTATAAGAGACAGGCTTACGGTGATGAAAGGAAAGCGATCGAAGGGCGCCAGTTTGCGGAGTGCTTTAGTCGGTATTCAGTTCGCCGTCGTTATTTTTGTGCTCATTTGTACAGGAATGATCTATGAGCAACTACAGTTTATGCGTAGCAAAGATCTCGGTTTTGATCAAGAACAAATACTTAGGCTAGGATTAGAGGGGGCAGATGTAGAACAGAAGTACCCCTTGTTAAGAGAAGCTTTACTCCAGCGCACTGGTATTGCTGGTGTCGGAGCGGCGAGTTTCATGCCTGGGATGGGACAGATGGGCCGGCGACCTATTAGTGCAGAGGGAACTGCGGGATTGGAGCCACAGTTTGTCCGCTTTGGTCAAATTGATTATCACTACCTAGAGACGATGGGGGTGGAATTTTTAGAGGGGCGCAACTTCTCCACTGATTTTCCGAGTGACGATACCACTGCCGTCATCGTGAATGAGGCTTTCTGTCGCAATTTTGGGATAGAAGATCCGATTGGAGCCCGTATTCGCTTAGGGGATAGTGGGAATCCCAATTTTGAAACGATAGTGGGGGTGGTCAAGGATTTTCATCAAAGCAGTTTACACGACCCCATTGAATCGCAGCTACTATTTCTTGGTACGGGGCTACAAGTAGCGGTGAAGGTACAAGGAGATATGCAGACTGTCCTGTCTAATATGGAGGATACCTGGAATAAAAACTACCCTTCGATGCCTTTCAATTATGAATTTCTGAATGAAGAATTAGCTACGATTTATGAAGCGGATCAGCGTAGAGGGAAGATCTTTTTTGCCCTCTCACTCATGACCTTGTTTATTGCTTTTCTAGGCCTATTTGGTCTGGCCTCTTATGTAACTACTCAACGCGATAAGGAATTAGCGGTACGGAAAATAGTGGGCGCCAAGTCGTTAGATTTAGTCCAATTATTGACGAAAGATTTTATCCTCCTAGTACTACTAGCGGCTATTCCGGCCGCACTGGGCGCTTGGTTTTTGATTAAAAACTGGCTGGCAGACTTTGCTTATCAGACCCCGATGAATTATGGTTTATTCTTGGCGATTTTGCTTTTTACCCTAGTGCTAGTTGCCCTGACGACTGGGTTACACGCCATACGTGCGGCTAGCTTAAATCCTGCTGAAGCATTGAAACGGGAATAAGGTAAGTCTAATTAGATCAAACGTCGTTGCCGTTTTAAGTCATATGCCTGGCTTCAAGAACGAAAATTCTATCTTAGCGGGATAATGCTTACGAAATGACAATGAAAAAAGAATTTTTGAGCCAAGAGGTTCCAATCCTTCTGGCTAAGCTAACCGAAGATCAAGTCCCTGCCTTTGGACTCATGACGCCGCAACATATGATAGAACATTTGACAGGATCTATCAAGTATAGTATAAAACGGCATGGTGAACCTGATCCTACCTTGGCCGAAAAGCAAGTTGGCTTTAAACGGTTCATCGAGAATGGGGCTGTACTGAAACACCGCCCTAGTAATAAGACAGCAGCCGATTTGCCCCCCTATAAGTATGAATCTTTGGCGGAGGCTATCCCTCAAATTCCCGTGGCTATTGATCGCTTTTATACCCACTTTGAGGCACAACCCGACTTCATCTCCTACAATGTCTTCATGGGAGAATTGAACTTCGAAGACTTAGAGTTATTCCATTATCAGCATGTAAGGTACCATCTTTGGCAGTTTGGTCTATTGCCTTCATATCCTTAGTCCAAGTCAGACTTCAGAAGTTTTCCTAGTCATCCCCGAGGAAACTTCTGAAGCTTCCCAAACACTACACCTAGTATTTTTTAGCAGCCATCAATACACCCGTTGACCAATTCATTTTGGTCAGGTGCAGATCCTCCCGCTTAGCTAGGTAATCCAATAAACGATTGGCTTTCTCTTCATGGCCTTCCGGCCAATTAGGCTCTTTGGTCATATCATCAATGACATAGAATCCGCCAACCTTAAGCAGATCGAGCGTCTCTTCCAGTTCATAATATTTTCCTGGCCAGGCATCAGCGAAGATTAAGTCGAATCCGTCGCCTTGATAGTTTTTTATCCATTCTCCACCATCAATGCACACAATTTCGACTCTATCATCATCGCCAAAATACTGCTGGGCAATGGCTGTTAGTTGCTCATCATTATCGATAGAAACCAAAGAGGAACTAGCATCCATACCATCGATCATCCAACACAGTGATAAGCCAATACCCGTACCCAATTCTAAGATATTGGCTTTGGGTTTGCTACTAATTAAAGTCCTGAGTAAGGATCCGATATAGCGATCGGAGGGCATGGTAAAACCAACAGTGGCACATTTAGCTTCAAGCTCAACCAAATGAGGCGGAAGGCTTGTTGAGATGTTATCATTCATATTGTAAGTTTTGGTTCGACAGAATAAAGGTTTTCCTTTTTAAGCAGGATTACCACATTAGACGATAGTTTTGCGGGCTTAAATTTTACAGTAATACCGACCCCTAAGCCGCTGAAGAAACAGGACAAATGTGCCCAATTGACTTTCTCGAATAAGCGCTTGCCTTGGTGACAAGACAATTCCTGAGGGCGCTATTTACGATGGCAGAAGTAGAAATGTATTAGATTTTATTATTTCATAATAAAGTCTAATACATAGTTCATTAACTACTATTGCTTCCTTACCTCCTTATTCAGTTAAATATCCTACATTGTTGATCCAAGCACTAAGTAACCTCCTACAGATGAAATGGATCAAAAGAATTAGCCTTTCCGTGCTAGCTTTATTGTTAATAGCTACGCTCATATTTTTCTATAGTATTAATAAACATGTCGATATCGGTCGCTTCCAGGAGTGGTACGAAATTCCCGTGACTGATCCTCCGCCCGCCACTGCCCTAACGGTTCAGTTTGTTGGTGTGAGTACGATGGTATTTAGTGATGGAGAAACCACACTCATGACGGATGGATTCTTTACGCGTCCCAGTGCCATGCAATTGATAGCAGGTAAAATTGAGCCCAATACAGAAGATGTAAAATGGGGTATAAAAAGACTGGGAATAACTGCGCTTGATGCCATCTTCGTCGTTCATTCCCATTTCGATCACGCCATGGACGCCCCCCTCGTCGCTCAACTCACGGGGGCTCCCATGTATGGCTCTACCTCGACGGCGAATATTGGACGTGGCCTTAACTTGCAAGAACAGCAGATAAAACTTTTTGAGGACAAAAAGCCGATTCAGATAGGAGCCTTCAAGGTGACGCCTATCTTATCCAAGCATTATGAATTTCCCAATAGTCGGGTGAAAGAACAAGCACTAGGCGGCAATCAAGAGATTGAAACCCCCTTAGTTCCACCTGTCGATGCGATGGATTATAAAATGGGTGGGGCTTATACCTTATTGTTTGAGCATCCCTATGGCAATTTTGTATTGCAAAGTAGTGCGGCATGGAAAGAGAATAGTTTGGATAATATAAAAGCAGATATCGTGATCATGGGGATCGGTGGCCTCGGGGCACAAACGGCGGAATACCAAGGCACTTATTTTGAGCAGATAGTGGATAAATTGGCCCCTCAAAAAGTATATTTGGTTCATTGGGACGCCCTAGTGGGGTCGATACGAGAGCCGATGCAGGCTGAGATACTCTTGCTCGATAAGCTGATGGGCAAAACAATGGCCGGTTTTGAGGCGGTAGAACGAGAAATGAAACTTCGGCCTAATATTCCCTTTTATCTCCTCCCGCAATGGGAAAAACGGGTACTCTTTCGTGGTCCTAGATCGGTACTCGGGCAGAAGTGATAAGCAGAAAGCTCGAAGAAAAGGCTACCAACCGATTCAAACATCTAGTCTGAATTTCCAAATTCCAAAGCGGAATGCTCGGGATTTGTCCAAAGATACATTATCTTAATGCCGTACAAAACGGAAAACTTAGCACATGCAGATAATAGAATCTCCAAAGATGTATGATGTCATTATCGTGGGCTCCGGTGCGGGCGGCGGTATGGCAACAAAGGTATTAGCCGATGCCGGCTTAAAAGTGGCACTCGTCGAGGCCGGATCTTTCTTCGATCCTAAGGATGAAAAAACACGAACACAATTAAAATTCCCTTGGGAATCTCCGCGTCGGGGCGCCAGCACTAAGCGTGCATTTGGTGACTTTGATATGTCATGGGGCGATTGGAAAGTGGACGGTGAGCCTTATACCAATAAGGGGGATACCGATTTTTATTGGTGGCGTGCTCGTATGCTGGGTGGACGTACCAACCACTGGGGAAGAATTTCCTTGCGTTTCGGGCCAACGGATTTTAAGCACAAAGATGTAGATGGACTAGGGGATAATTGGCCCATCGGTTATGAGGATGTCAAGCCCTATTATGATAAGCTAGATAAACTCATTGGTGTATTTGGCTCCAAGGAAGGTTTGCCCAATGATCCCGATGGTTTCTTCTTACCTCCTCCCAAACCTCGACTTCATGAGCTATACTATATAAAAGGTGCGCGCAAAGCGGGTGTCAAAGTTATTCCTTCTCGTCTGTCTATTCTGACTAAGCGAATCAATAAGGAAAGAGGCGTTTGTTTCTATTGTAGCCAATGTAATCGATCCTGTAGTATGTATGCCGATTTCTCGGCCGGGTCATGCTTGGTATTTCCTGCGATGAAAGGAGGCCAAGTCGATCTGTATACGGATAGTATGGTGCGTACCGTAGTGACGAATGATGAAGGAAAAGCAACAGGCGTATCTTATATCGATAAAAAGGATCGACGAGAGTATCAGTTGCGAGGCAAAGTAGTAGTCCTTGGTGCTTCAGCCTGTAGTACGGCTCGGATTTTAATGAATTCTAAAAGCGCTCAACACCCCAATGGATTGGGTAATAGCAGCGATGTCGTAGGGCGATATTTACATGATTCAACCGGAGCTAGCCGTTCTGCTTTTGTGCCAGCGCTGATGAATCGTAAGAAGAATTACAACGAAGATGGGGTAGGGGGAATGCACATTTATTCTCCTTGGTGGTTAGATAATAAGAAACTAGACTTTCCTAGAGGATATCACCTCGAAATATGGGGTGGCATGGGAATGCCTTCTTATGGCTTTGGCTATAATATTTCCGAAATGAATAAATATATCGGTGGAGATATTGGTGGTTACGGCACGAAATTACGAGAAGATGTCAAGCGCTTTTATGGTGCGACGATGGGGATCTCCGGCCGAGGAGAAGCCATCGCAGACAAGGATAACCGCTGTGAAATTGATCCCAATGTGGTGGATCAGTTTGGAATTCCTGTGTTACGATTCGATTATAAGTGGTCAGATTACGAAAGGAATCAGGCCAAGCATATGCATCAAACCTTTGAAGAAATATTTGATGGAATGGGGGCAGAAGTGATGGGAACTAAACCTGGTGCGGACCGAGATTATGGCTTAGCGAAACCTGGACAGATTATTCACGAAGTTGGAACGACTCGAATGGGCGACAACCCCAAAACGTCGGTCACCAACTCCATGCAGCAGTTGCATGATGCCAAGAATGTATTCATTGTGGATGCTGGCCCATTTGTTTCGCAGGCAGATAAAAACTGCACTTGGACGATCATGGCACTGTCCATGAGAACTTCAGAGCACATTGTTGAAGAATTGAAAAAAATGAATCTTTAAATCATGGATAGAAGAGAATCATTAAAAACCTTGATGGTAGGTACCCTGGCAGGGGCTTCCTTAGGAACAGCAGTTGGTTGTGAAACGGATAGTAAAGCGGGCGTTGAGGAGCAAGCACCTGTCAACACAGATGAAACGGAGTACTATGGACGTACGCCGGAGGAATTGGCCTGGGATGAAAAGATAAAAGCCGAAGA
Organism: uncultured Lewinella sp.; assembly: GCA_913060855.1. Lineage (GTDB taxonomy): Bacteria > Bacteroidota > Bacteroidia > Chitinophagales > Saprospiraceae > DT-111. Next base: position 5,868 of record CAJXUM010000239.1, read on the forward strand.
ATATCTCAATGAACATGAATTGGCTACGATTGCCGTTTTATGTGATATTATTTTACCTGCCACCGATACAGCGGGCTCTGCCGGAGAGGCAGGAGTGCCTGAATTTGTGGAGTTTATTGTAAAAGACCTTCCATCTAATCAACTTCCTTTGCGGGGGGGATTAATGTGGTTGGATACAGAAGCCAATCAACGCTTCAATACCGTGTTTAAAGACGGTAGTAACGAGCAGCAGATGGCTATTATAGAGGATATCGCTTACCCTGATCCGGACAATAAGAAGCCGACGATGGGACCTGGGATTAAGTTCTTCAATCTTATCCGGAACTTAACGGTCACTGGTTATTATACGACCAAAATGGGATTTGATGACTTGGGATACACCGGTAACTATGCCAATATTTGGGATGGTGTTCCACCAGAAGTACTGGCGGAGCATGATGTCGATTATGAAGAGACCTGGTTAGCCAAGTGTGTGGATCAGTCCAAACGAGAAGAAATCGCAGAATGGGATGAGCAAGGCAATTTGCTAACCTAAGCCAGAAATTTCTCATGTAGCGTGTTTACGTTTGAAAATTGATCGGAAATGAGCAAAACGATATTGAAAAAGCGGAAATCGGAAGGGGGAAGCCTGCCTGGCGTTTGCCAGAACAGACAGGTTGGAAAACTAGCCTGGCCCAACCTAGATTCCGCCTTCCGAATTCACACTTCCGCCTTCACATGAGAAATTGCTAACCTAAGCACCAAGTAATAGCAAAGTGCTGACTTGTAAACCAATAGGGTTTATCAGTTGAAAGTTGAAGGTTTATGGGCTTAATCCCTTGGTATAAACCTTCAACCCTAAATTTTTAAACTCGCTTGGTGCAAAATGTCCTGTAATAAGTTATAACCAAGAACCCCTCGCATATGCCATTAATTCAAGCGGTTAAGGGAATACATCCTACCATTGGAGAGAACTGTTTTATTGCCGATAATGCAACGATCGTCGGCGATGTAACCCTGGGAGAGGATTGTAGCGTTTGGTTCCAAGCAGTGATCAGAGGCGATGTAAATAGTATCCAGATTGGGAATAAGGTTAATATCCAAGATGGGGCTATTATCCATTGTACCTATCAGCGCGCACCCACCGTGATTGGGAATAGTGTCTCTATCGGCCATCGAGCGATCGTTCATGGCTGTACTTTAAAAGATAATGTCTTAATCGGAATGGGAGCGATAGTCATGGATCATGCTATCGTAGAAGAGAATTGCTTGATCGCAGCAGGAGCAGTGGTATTGGAAAATATGCACTGCGAATCAGGCTATATCTATGCGGGTGTGCCTGCCAGAAAAGTAAAAGCACTTAGTGCGGATCAATTTAAAGATACGATAGCCAGAATAGCGGATGCATACCTAATGTATTCAGGCTGGTATAAAGAAGAGGAATGATAGCGTTTCAGGTCTCCGGCCATTTTGTGTTTAGTAATTGCCTATTACATAGCATCAACTGACCCGGACAGCTTTCAGAAAAATTAACGCTCTCCCGAAAGTGATCGTCGGAATCGTATTAATTGACCATTACTAACAGACAAAAAATAGGGGCTATTTCAAAATCATTTGAAATAGCCCCCTTTCTATTTATACTAGTATCGGTTTATTTATTAACTACAAATTTCTTCGTAATTCTACCTTCTGGCGTCATCATGTGCATGATATAAATACCCGCTGGGTACCTGTTAACATCCACCGTAGTTTCCAATTGCCCCTGCGCACCACGGAACTGTTCTTGTCCCATCGTTCTACCTTGCAGATCAGTTACCTGAAGAATAACATCAGCCGTTTGTGTGATGTTGAATTTTACGGTTAATTGATCTTGTACCGGATTCGGGAATAATTGCAACTGGTTAGGTGTCACGAAGGTTTCTTTAGCGACCATCAATGGCGTTGTATTCCGCTCAGACGCTACCAAAGCAGAAGTAGACTGACAAGCAGAAATTTCTACATCATCAATGTAGATATAATCTGAATTGCCACTTGCATCGCAACGGAATCGTAGGCGTGTATTGGCAGTAAATGTGCCACTAATCACTACATTTTCAAATTCACGAGTGTTATTGGTGAAATCAACACCGGACACCCAGCTCTCCACAGTAGTATAGTT
>CAJXUM010000240.1 GCA_913060855.1 uncultured Lewinella sp.
GTCTCGTGGGCTCGGAGATGTGTATAAGAGACAGCTTTCTGTAGTCAATGTTACATATCCACTAGTAAATGACATTTACCTCTCCCTGCGCTTGTACCACAGAACCATCCTGCAGGGTGAGTTCTGCAAAATAAACGTATACACCCGAGTTTACCTTTTGCCCATTGAATAGTCCATCCCAGGCAAATTGCTCATCATTGGGCATGAAGTCTTCCCGTTGGAAAAGCAAATTGCCCCAGCGATCTAAAACTTGGAAGCTATTCACTTGTGAAACTTGGTTTCCAGCGGCATTAATAAAGAAGAAGTCATTTATTCCATCATTATTGGGCGAAAAAGCATTGGGTACAAAAATCCTGGGCTTTCGATCCACTCGGATACTAATCGAAGCTGTTGCATCACAATCAGCATTGTCAGCTACTTGGATGCTATAATTTGTCGTCTCGGTTGGACTCACCCAGATACTGAAGCAATCTGGACAGTTTTCCTGTGTAGGTTGCCAAGTCAGACTCTCAATACCCTGATCTTTACTCAGTAATACTTGTAGGAGTACGCTATCACCAAGGCTGATGACAGGGTCCACGGCATCCAGGTTTTTAGCTACAATAACGGCGGTCAAAGGTTCGGGGGCTACGAGCTCAACAGAGATTAATTCCTCGCAGCCATTGGTATCCATTACACGAACCTCATAAGTCCCCTCGGATAAATTATTGAATTGAGCTTGAGCCGTAAATGCACCGTCTTCAAAGGCATATAGATAAGGACCGTCTCCACCACTAACTTGATCGACAAATATCCCCCCATCATTGTTGGAATTACAAGTAATAGGTGACACACTAGCGGAGGCTGAGATCATGGTGACTCGCTCAATGACTTCGACATCATCCGAGCTGGTACAACCATTATTTAAGTTGGTAACGATCACCGAATAAGTACCGGCTGCTGCAATGTCCGGAAAGGGCGTATTGCCCATTGGAATAGCCGAACCATTTGCTGCAGTCCACTGGTAACTTAATCCTGCACCCACAGACATTTCACTTCCTCCAAGCGTGATTACATCTACCACACAATCCAGTACAAATTCTTGCCCTGCATCTGCTACCGGAGTCTCTTCTACAATAACGGTCACTTCTGCCGTAGAAGGAGGGCAACCTGCAGGGCCATTCACGGAGTAGGTAAATACAAAATTACCGGCATCTTGTCCGTTTGTATTGAAAATCCCAGCTTGTTCATTGAATGCATTATCACTAGAGGGAATGACGGAGGTCTCTGTCCAATTTCCACCTGGATCTGCGCCAGTTAGAAGTGTACCCAAATCAACAGGATTATCAAAACTACTGCAAAATCGATCGGGTGGAGCGGGTAAACCAGCTACCGGAGAACCGATGATCATTATATCTTGAGGAACTTCCACGGTGCAATTACCCAATGTCACGCGATAATTCAACTGGTGCGTACCGATAGTAAGTTGCTGTGGGTTAATAGTCATAGCGGCCTGTCCGTCAATGAACCATTCTCCACCAGGCGTTGTGGCGGCATCTAATAATTCATCCAACACAAAAGTGGGTTCATTTTGGCAAAGTGTGCCCGGTGAGGTCCAATCGGCACTAATGTTGGCCAACTCGACACTTACTTCATCCGTCAAAACGCAGACTTCTCGAAAACTGATATCATCTAAGGCAAAATCATTGCCCGTGACTAGCAGATTGACATTCACAATACAGATGTCTGCAGTAACATTATTACCTGAATTCCACAGGGCAAAAAATTCTTCCCATAGACAAGTGGTAGGAGAGGCATTAAATACATCACCTAATAAATCACCATTAATGGAAAACTGCAATCGGGCAGGATTCTGTTGCTCTACGGTGCTCACCCAGGCACTGAAGTCATAGTCAGTATTGGGATCGACAGTGACGGATTGGCACCAAATATTGTCCGTATTACCCGAGGCATTAATGACCATCATATTGCCAGTGCCTGAATTGTCGCTACAAGCCGCAAACCGACGATGCGTATCCCTGGAGTTGTCATCAATGGCGTATTGTCCTTCATTGGTTAGTAGGCCATTATTACCCCCTGTACCTGGAATATAGGCACTAGTGAACCCGACATCGCCTTGTTCAAAATCACCATTTTGGATTAGATTCACATCTGATAAAGCACTCACGGTTACTCCAAAAGTCGTTGTCGCTGAAATAGTCGCCGTTGGATTCATAGCCGTTGGGTCATTCAATAGATTGGCAGGGCTCCAATCAATAGAACGAACTTGCCCATTGACCGTCACGGCGAGATCTGCAGTAGTACCAGGACTACATACGATTTGATCTTCACCGGCATCAATGGTGGCCGTACAATTCAACGAATTTGTAGGGAGAGTAGTTAGGTGTGTACAAAATGCTTTGACAGCAACGACTAGGAATGCCGCGAGCAAAAAGAAATGTTTCTTATTCATAATAGACCTCTTAATTTTGCTCAAAATAGGCCATCCTTTATTACTATTATCTCACTCCGGTACTGTAAAGATAGGACACTAGAGGGATATATGAAGAGTTTTAACAATAAATTTTCATTGTTGACTAAGGATGGATTCTATCGATCCAAGCGATTAGTCGAGCTCGTACTCCAAATTTAATTTAGCATTGGCCAGCTCACCGTGGGCATGCTGGTCACCTACTTTTTTGGCGACTAGCATGCCGGTACTATATATGCGGAGAGCCTCTTCATAGTTTTCCTGCTTTTCGAGTAATTTGGCATAGTGGTAGTAAGTTCCTACATAATCTGGATGATGGGTACATAAGCCTAAATAGCTGGCCGCAGCAGTGGTCATATCCCCTATACCTTCGTACTCTTTTGCGATGGCATACAGCAAAAAAGGATCATTGGGACTAGAAACGAGTAAGGAATTAAGTTGTTTTAATCTCTCAGTTTTCATTCTTAATGAGTTGATAATTAGTGATTTATTTAAGAGGTGTAAAAAGCATGTAAAAAATGGCGAATTTTCGCTAACTTTCAATCCCCTTTGCTGTTATTTTATTTATATTTGCCTGAATTTACAGGATTTGTAAAACATTCAACGCTATAATAAAGTTTGAACAGTAAAGGTTTCTCCTTTTCTAAGTAACGATTAAATAATAGGGTTTCGAGATGTACCGCCGAAGTCATGTTGCTAAACGAGGCACGAAGCGGGATCATAGCCAATAGCTACGAGACTAATGAGTAACGAAGTGTAGCGGCATGAGATCAAGGAAAAATCGAAAAGTTATTATTTTATCGTTACTAAATATTTTGAACAAGAAAATTAGTCATCAATGAAAATACTTGTTTGTATTAGTAAAACACCAGACACGACAACCAAGATTGCTTTTACAGATGGGGGGACCCAATTGGATACCAATAATGTCCAATATATCATGAATCCCTATGATGAATGGTATGCTTTGGTACGGGCACTGGAGTTGAAAGAGGCCAACGGTGGTAGTGTAACCATTATTAATGTTGGGCCAGCCGAAAACGATCAAGTTATCCGAAAGGGACTGGCCATTGGCGCCGATGGAGCGGTACGTATTGATGCCAATCCTAAATCTGCCCTATATGTGGCCAAGCAAATCGCAGCTTACGCCAAGAAGGAGGCTTATGATATGGTGTTATTAGGTAAAGAATCCATCGATTACAATGGTTCGGAAGTAGGAGCTATGCTGGCAGAGTTATTGGATCAACCTTTTATCTCTTATGCGAGTAAGCTAGAAATGAACGGTAGTACCGCAAGTATCTCACGAGATATTGAAGGCGGAACGGAATTGGTTGAGGTCGATACCCCCTTTGTCTTGAGCGCATCAAAAGGCTTGGCAGAGCAACGTATTCCCAATATGAGAGGAATTATGATGGCTAAGCGGAAGCCTTTGAAAGTAGAGGACGCTATTCCTGCAGATGATCTTTCAGTGACCGTATCTTTTGATTTACCTCCTGCCAAATCAGCAGTGAAGTTAGTTGACCCAGAAGATATGACTGAGTTGGTGCGTCTCTTGCACGAAGAGGCTAAGGTCATCTAGGATCAGATAGGGTAGAAGGCCTAAAGTGCCCTTTTATCCCGTTCTTTGAGAAGTAGAAAGAAAAACCTTCCCTGTTGCTTTTCAGATGGTGCCTTAGACGGATAGTTGTGGAGATGGCAGGACTTGTGCACAAGACAGAAAGATAGACAGCGGATTAAAAAAATAAATTATGGTTTTAGTATTTGCAGAAAGCCAGAAAGGAGTATTCAAAAAAACAGCCCTGGAGGCCGTTCACTACGGACATAAAACAGCAGAAATTTTAGGTTCTAGCTGTGCAGCCATTACGTTGGGGCCTGTTGAGAACGCAGACATTCTCGGACAATACGGTGCGAGTAAGGTCTATAATGTAGCTGATGCGCAATTGAGCGGTTTGGATAGCCAAGTCTATGCGGCGGTGATAGCAGCGGCGGCGGAACAACTAGGTGCATCGCTGATTATTGTCAGTCATACCTCAACGGGTAAGTCGCTCTTAGGAAGACTAGCTGCCCGATTGGATGCAGGTTCGGTTTCAGGAGTGAACCAACTCCCTACCAATGATGGATCTTTCAAAGTGAAAAAGAATGTTTTCTCTGGTAAAGCCATCGCGGAATACGAACTTACTTCAGACATGAAGGTCTTGTCATTGATGGGCAATTCACTCAAGCCAGCGGTTGTCGGTGCCGATGTTGCACCAGAGGCTTTAGACATCGCCGTTCCCGCTAGTAGATTAACCGTTAAAGAAGTGAATACAGTAGAAGGAACAGTGCCACTTCCAGAAGCCGAATTAGTGGTTTCTGCCGGTCGTGGGATGAAAGGACCTGAGAACTGGGGAATCATTGATGAAATGGCGGATATACTGAATGCCACTACGGCCTGTTCTCGACCAGTAGCAGATGTGGGCTGGCGCCCTCACCACGAGCATGTCGGACAAACGGGTATTGCTATTCGCCCCAATCTATATATTGCGATTGGGATCTCGGGTGCTATTCAGCACTTGGCAGGCGTAAATAGCTCGAAGACTATCGTGGTCATTAATAAGGACCCTGAAGCACCTTTTTTCAAGGCAGCTGATTATGGCGTAGTGGGCGACTTATTCGATGTTGTTCCACGTCTCAATGAAGCTTTAAGGGCATTTAAGGGTTAATAGACTACTAGAATAAAAGGATAAAAATCGATGCCTGTGCTACCTTGATAGCGCAGGCATTGTCATTGTTGAAACCCGCTCAATTTTTCATTTCAAAACAAGCTTTGCAAGTATTGGTTTTTTTCATACCTTTGCGCCGCTGTAACTGATTTCAGTAATCACTAACGGTTTAAAAACTTTAAAATGGCAATATACAATTCAAAAGAAAAGAAAGAGGAAATCTTTCTTGAGTATGGAGGCTCAAAAGCAAACTCCGGTTCCACAGAAGGACAAGTTGCATATTTTACATTCAGGATTGCAAAATTGTCTGAACACTTAAAAGAAAACAAAAAGGATCACTCCTGCCGGCGTACCTTACTTACACTGGTAGGTAAGCGTAAAAGGTTACTTACCTACCTGGCCAAGAAGGACATTCAGAAATACCGGGACCTAATTGAGAAGTTAGGAATCCGTAAGTAAAAAATCCGAGGAAGGGTGCAAAATGCATACTTCCTCGTTTTTTTTAGCCCCTTTAGTAGAAGGTGTGCTAGATAAAAGCTAAATTTGACGCGATAACAAAGGATTAATAATTAATTAAGAGGTTCAGTATTAAGCGAACATTTATCAATAACCTCAGCTTGAAAGCCTGACAAATCGATCAACAAAGTGACAGCGAGTGTTTTCTCGAGTAGAATAGTAACCAAAGCACCTCAAATCAAACCTCCTTCTCTTGGCAGTTCTCTTTTGCCGAGTCGTGCTTTCCTCACCGCTTCTCACAAGTCTCATCAAATTATCTGCTTTCACAGTAAGGACTTGGTATCTAAACTGGACTAAGAAACTATTCAATTTAAAAAAATGGGACAACAGATTCCTATCTCTACCTCATTCGACTTACCTGACGGTAGAACAGTTACCATAGAAACAGGAAAATTAGCGACACAGGCCGATGGGGCCGTTGTCGTCAAAGTAGGTCAAACTATGTTATTCGCTTCAGTGGTATCTGCCCACGAAGCAAGAGAAGGTCAATCCTTCTTTCCCCTTTCTGTAGATTACCAGGAGAAATTTGCCGCCGCTGGCCGAATTCCTGGCAACTTCTTCCGAAGAGAAACCAAACTATCTGATTACGAAGTACTCATCTCGAGATTAGTAGACCGCGCTATTCGCCCATTGTTCCCTGATGGATATATGAACGAAACGCAGGTGATCCTCAACCTAATCTCTGGAGACAAGGAAACACTCCCTGATGCCTTTGCTGCATTAGCGACTTCCGCAGCACTAGCTGTTTCAGATATTAACTTTGATGGTCCAATTTCTGAAGTACGAGTTGCTCGTATTAAAGGAGAGTTTGTGGTAAACCCCGATCGTACTGCATTGGCTGATGCCGATTTAGATATTATCGTGGCGGCTACCTTGGACAATATCATGATGGTAGAAGGTGAAGCCCATGAATGTTCTGAAAAGGACCTCTTGGAAGCGATGAAAGTAGGACACGAAGCCATTAAAGTACAATGTAACGCCCAATTGGCCCTAGCCGAATTGGTAGGAGAGGCCGCGACAGTGAAGAGAGAACTGGAGGCGAAAGAAGAAAATACTGAATTGAAAGATTTGGTAAAATCGCTGGCTACTGAAGGTATTCTGACCGTCTCAAGAGGAAAATTAGACAAGAAAGCCCGTAAAAAAGGGTTTAAGGAAGTAAAAGATAAATTGAAAGCTGACTTGTTGGAAGCCAAAGGTGAGGAGTTCCTAGAAGAAAACTGGGGAGAAGCCAAAGCCTATTTGGGCAAAATCCAGAAGCAGACGATTCGTAATATGATGTTGGATGATCAGATTCGATTAGATGGTCGACAATTTGATGAAGTCCGACATATCTGGTCTGAAATCGATTACCTACCAGCAGCGCACGGTTCTGCTATTTTCAATAGAGGAGAAACGCAGGCTTTGACTTCATTGACACTGGGTACCAAGCTGGATGCTCAGATGATTGATAATGCACTCAATTTTCACTTCGAGCGCTTTATCCTTCATTATAACTTCCCCGCGCTATCAGTTGGGGAAACTAAGCCGATGAGAGGTCCTGGTCGTAGAGAAGTAGGTCACGCCAACTTGGCTGGTCGCTCCTTGAAGCAAGTACTTCCACCTGAGTTTCCTTATGTCGTACGTATCGTTTCTGACATATTGGAATCAAATGGTTCTTCTTCAATGGCAACAGTATGTGCAGGTACACTAGCCTTGATGGATGCAGGTATTGGAATTACTGCTCCAGTATCGGGTATCGCAATGGGTATGATTGCCGAAGGAGATCGCGTGGCGATTCTTTCTGATATCTTAGGTGATGAGGATGCATTAGGAGATATGGACTTTAAGGTGACGGGTACCAGAAACGGTATCACTGCCTGCCAAATGGATATCAAGATTGATGGCTTACCTTATGAGACCTTAGAGAAAGCCTTGGATCAAGCTAGAGCAGGTCGATTACACATCCTGGATAAAATGCAGGAAACGATCGATGCGCCTCGTGATGATTTCAAAGCACATGCTCCTCGTATTGTGGAAATCAAGATCGATAAGAGCTTTATCGGAGCTGTGATTGGACCTGGTGGTAAAGTGATTCAAGAAATCCAAGAAACAACGGGTACGACGATCAATATTGAAGAGGTAGATGATAAAGGAGTTGTAAGTATCGCGAGTTCAGACAAAGCGTCTATTGATGCCGCATTGGAGCGTATCAATAAGATTACCTTCCAGCCTGAAATTGGAGATGTTTACACCTGTCTCTTATACACATCTCCGAGCCCACGAGACCGAGGCTGATCT
>CAJXUM010000241.1 GCA_913060855.1 uncultured Lewinella sp.
TATCTTTTTCCACCAGCCGTCGTTGTTCATCATTCGCGTAGCTAGGCTATGCTTACTCTTCACGCCTTGGCTGATGAAAAAATATTTAGCTACTTGGACCAACTTATTTATTCCTCATTCCTTAGTGGCAACAGGTATCCATTTTACTAGCCAGGTATAAAAAAATCTTCAATGTTAATCCCACTATTGAAGGGGGATATTTTAGTAAAATTTTTATACATTTAGCCTAGGCACTTTGCCCGGTATTAAATACTAATCCCCATGAATAATAGACGAGTACTAGTGGTCCTTGTAGTGGCCCTATGCCATTTCCTTGCCTTTCCTATTCAAGCACAATCTTTTGTAGCAGAAGACCCGATCCGGGAGGCCTGGGTAGATTCCCTTTATCAAACCATGGATGAAGACGAACGGCTTGGACAATTGTTCATGATACGGGCACATTCTGATAAAGGGCCTGATCATATCGCAGATGTAGAAGCACAAATCAAAAAATACAAGGTAGGTGGCCTTTGCTTTTTCCAGGGCACACCCGCTAAGCAAGTTGAATTGATCAATCGCTATCAAAAATTAGCTCAACCACTTCCTGTAATGGTAGCCGTGGATGGTGAATGGGGATTGGGAATGCGGATGAAAGCATCTACAATTAGTTATCCTCGACAGCTAATGCTAGGGGCCATTCAAGACAATCAGCTTATCTATGACATGGGCGAGGAAATAGCTCGGCAGATGAAACGAGTCGGGATTGATATCAACTTTGCCCCTGTCGTCGATGTGAATAACAATGCAGCTAATCCAGTAATTAATACCCGTTCTTTTGGAGAGGATCGTTACAATGTGACCGCCAAAGGGTATCAGTATATGAAAGGGATGCAAGATCATGGGGTGATGGCTTGTACCAAACATTTTCCTGGTCATGGTGATACTGATGTAGATTCTCATTTCGATTTGCCCGTCATCACTCATTCGAGAGCCCGCTTAGATAGTATTGAGCTGTATCCTTTCCGGGCCTTGGCGAAGAAAGGTGTCGGGAGTATGATGATCGCTCACCTTCAGGTACCCGCTTTTGACGACCGTCCTAATCGCCCCACCGCCCTGTCCAAAAATACGGTAACAAATATTTTACGCGGAGAAATGGGATTTGATGGACTTATCTTTACGGATGCCTTGGAGATGAAAGGCGTTACTAAATATTTTAAATCCGGCGAAGTAGAAGCGGAAGCACTCGTAGCAGGGAATGATATCTTACTCCTTCCCGAGGATATCGAAGCTTCTTTCCAAACCATTAAAGCTTATGTAGCGGATGGCCGATTAAGTTGGGAGCAATTGGAAACCAGTGTAAAGAGAGTCTTGCGTGCTAAATACCAAATGGGACTGCAAAGTTTCAAGCCACTTGCGCTAGATAATCTCGACCAAGATTTGAATTCACCTAAGGCTATAGCACTTAAACAAAAATTGATCGAGCATTCCCTGACGATGGTTAGAAATAAAAAAGGCTTGTTGCCTTTTCAGCATTTAAGTCAGATCAGTTTAGCATCACTCAGCATGGGAGCAAGTAAGCCCACACCCTTCCAAAGGCGCCTGTCGGCTTTTACCAAAATGACCACCTTGCAATGTGGTAAAGACATTTCTGGATCTGAACAAGACAAGCTATTTACCCAATTGAAAGAAAAAGACGCTGTCATTATCAGTTTGCATGACATGAGTAGCTTTGCTAGTCGAAAGTTTGGCATTACGGCTGCTCAGCATAAGTTCATCCAACGCCTAAGTAAAGAAACACAAGTGGTGCTCGTTGTTTTCGGCAATCCATATAGCTTACAACATTTTGACTACGTCAATTGGTTATTGGAAGCTTACGATGAAGACAAATTGACGCAAGATGCAGCCGCACAGGCTTTGTTTGGTGCAATTCCCGTCCGTGGAAGGCTGCCCGTTACGGCTTCTGATGCCAGCAATTTCAATACTGGTATCATGATGCCTGGGAATGCACGACTCGGTTATGCTTTGCCTGAAAGTGTTGGTTTATCAAGCGATACGCTAGCTAAAATTGATCAACTAGCCCGAGAGGCCATTGCCAAAAGGGCTACACCTGGTTGTGTGGTTTTAGTAGCTAAAGATGGGCGGATAGTTTTCGAGAAAGCCTACGGTTATCATACCTATCAGCAAAAACAGAAAATGGCGACCGATGATATTTTCGATCTAGCTTCTATCACCAAAGTGGCGGCGACCACCCTTTCCATCATGAAGCTCCATGATGAAGGGAAAATCGATATTGACCAGCCGTTGAGTCGTTACCTACCTGACCTGAAAGGGACTAATAAAGAGGATATGCTAGTAAGTGAACTCATGGCCCATCGCGCCGGACTCCTGGGCTGGATTCCTTTCTACAAACAAACCCTAGAGGGGAGTCGAAGAGACCCCAGGCCTTCATCTAAGCTATATCGCAGTAGTTCAAGCGGTAGCTATAGTGTAAAGGTGACCGATAAACTTTACATGGATCATTCTTTCGTAGATTCCATGTGGCAGCAGATTTACACCTCCGAATTACGCCCTAATAAAAACTATAAATACAGCGATCTGGGATTCTATCTATTGGGAAAAACAGTAGAAGAACTAAGTGGAAGTCCATTGGATCAGTACGCGGAGAAGAACTTCTACCGGCCGCTACACCTTACCTCTGCCACTTTCAATCCCAGGAAAAAGTTTTCAGCGGAACGGATTGTCCCCAGTGAAAAAGATCGCTATTGGAGAAGACAAGATATTCTAGGTCATGTGCATGATATGGGCGCAGCCATGTTGGGTGGTGTGAGTGGCCACGCAGGGCTATTCGCCAATGCAAAGGACCTGGCAGCGATCATGCAGTTGTTGCTACAAAAAGGTCAGTATGCCCAGAAAAGCTGGATTGCACCAGGGACCGTAGAAGCTTTCACGACGCGATTTCCTGGTGAGACGCGCCGGGCTATTGGCTTTGACATGCTGCAACTAGATCCAGATGAATCCATGAATCTATCGCCTAAAGCCTCTGCAAAAACCTTTGGGCATTTGGGTTTTACGGGCACTGCTGCCTGGGTCGATCCTGTACATGATATTGTTTACATCTTTTTATCCAACCGTACTTATCCCTCCATGAATAATTACAAATTGAATAAGATGGATGTACGTCCTAGTATTCAAGGTATTGTTTATGATGCGCAGCTGGATGAGGATAAGCCGTAGGCGAATTGCGGGTTATCGGATGCAACAACTCGCAACCCGCCAACCCGCAACTCTTCAAAGCCACTCTATTCTCCTACAGGAACAATTCGATAAACCGTCCCCGGATCTTCGACCCCTACATAAATATAACCATCAGGTCCCATCTCAACACTTCGCAAACGTCCAATCTTTGGTAACAATAATTCTTCTTTTACAATCTGATTGCCTTTGACCTTGCAAAGATTCAGATATTGGAAGCGAAGGGACCCCACTAGCACTGCACCTTTCCAAGCAGGATAGCGATCTCCCTTTACAAAGGTCATGCCACATGCTCCGATCGAAGGAACCCAATACAAAATAGGTTGTTCCATCCCCTCCTGGCTTGTTTTTTCAGTGAAAGTCGTACCGTTGTAATTAATTCCATAGGAAATGATTGGCCAGCCATAGTTCTTACCCTTGGCAATGATATTGACCTCATCCCCTCCTCGAGGGCCGTGCTCATGCGACCAAATATCTCCTGTACTAGGATTGATGGCTACCCCTTGTGGATTGCGATGGCCATAAGAATAGATGGAGCCTATCGCACCCGGCGTATTGACAAAAGGATTGTCTTTGGGAATGCGTCCATCATCATGAATACGGTGGATTTTACCACAATGGTTATCCAAGTTTTGTGGGTTTTGATCTCGATTCCCACGATCTCCAACTGAAAAATACAGATAGCCCGCCTTGTCAAACTCTAATCGACTACCATAGTGATGTCGTCGGCTAGAATAAGGGAGCGCTTCAAAAATATCGCTTACTTCTACTAGCGTATTGCCTTGCAATTTGGCTCGCATAACTGCCGTAGTCGCCAGTTTTTCATCTGTAGCATGTGGTTTAGAATAGGATAAATAAATCCAATTATTCTTCGAGAATTGTGGATGTAATTCGATATCCAACAAACCACCCTGCCCTTTAGCCTCAATAGCAGGAAGTCCCGTAATGGACTGCAATTCCCCTGATGATGGCTTACGATAGAGCTTTCCGCCACGGTCAGTCACCAACAAGTCACCATTAGGCAAGAATGTCATTCCCCAAGGAATTCCCACTCCAGTCGCTACCGCTTCAATCTTATATTTAAGGTCGTCCGCTTCGAAAATGGTGTTGGTAGTAGGCTTTTGAGCAAAGCTGTATTTATCTAAGTTCTTGATTCCTTCTAAAATAAAGCTCGCTAAATCGGCCACTTGCTTGTCATTAAAAGTAGTATCATAGGCGGGCATCCCATCGTCTATATAACCTACTTTAATCGCTTTGATCAGGTCCTCTTTTTTGTTGCCGTACTTCCACTTTCGGTCTACAAAAGCATCCATTTGAGCACCATGACAACCCGAACAGTAATTGTCATAATTAGCCTTCGCTTCTACAAATCGAGGGTCAAGTGCTGCACCAGATTCATTGGAGCGGAGGGCTTCAGTCAAACCAGCAGCACTAGAGGCAGGTGCTTTATTCGGGCTCTGTGAACGATTACAGGCCAATATTGCCAAACAGACTATTAGTAGGGGATAAATTCGATTCATTTTCATTATAAACAATCTAAGGTGGAAGAATGCATGCAAATTAAACAAGGAATACTAAAAAGCAAGTCATAATCCTGCTTTTACACCTACCTAATCTCCATTAAATCCTACCGATTACTAAATTCCTCTTGGGTCATCCCAAAAAAGTTGCCATCTTTGGTGTAAAAGCCAAGAAAATGGAACCCACCACCGATGCGAGTATAAGGATTGATCAAATGTTTTGCGGCCCACCTAATTCAGGAAATGGCGGTTACGTTTGCGGACAATTAGCCAAGTATATAACAGGCATTGCCGAAGTAAGCCTGCGCCAACCTCCCCCACTCAATGTTGATTTACGCGTTGAAAAATCGGGAGACACCGTCCAGTTACTACAGAATGACTTACTTATCGCAGAAGCTAAATCTGCCCGACTGGTCATGGATGTCCCCACTCCTCCCGGCCCCTCCACGGCCGAACTCGCTTCCCAATCTTATGCTGGATTCAAAAAACACTACTTCCCTGGCTGCTTTGTCTGCGGCACTAAACGGAAAGAGGGAGACGGACTCCGGATTTTTACTGGCCCTACTCCTAATGGGCAACTGGTAGCTGCCCCTTGGACACCCCAAGACAATCTTTTCGATCGAAGAGACGAACTTCATAGCGAATTCTACTGGGCTGCACTGGATTGTCCCGGTGCCTATGCCGTCCATGAGAAGAAAAACAGTATGAAAGTATTGGGCCGACTTACCGTCAAGATCGACAGGCCGGTCACAAAAGGAGAAAAATTAATTGTCATCGGTTGGGATATGGGTTCGGATGGCAGGAAGTTTTATTCAGGAACCGCTATCTATAATGAGGAGGGTACATTGAAAGCTTCTGGAAAGGCAATTTGGATCGAGATTCCGGGAAATACTTTTTAGAATACAAGAAAATACCTACTTTAGGAGAGTAGTATAAGGTTGGGTAAGTGTTAAGGTCTTAAACGGCTATAGATATCTCACGATACAGTTGAGACAACTAGTCAATGGCACCTTCACTACCGTCTTTATACTAGCATCTTTTTCTCCATATTCCATTCGATAACCAACATAAAAGAAATGAACAAGTTCACTACCTGCACTTGTCTAGCAGCCTGTCTATTGCTAGCCACCTTTACCCTCAACGCTCAAAAGATTACACCCAGTCCATCCGAAATAAAAGCGATTACACCCGGCTGGGAAGGGCCTAGGCTTCCTGATGGACGGCCCAAAGTACCACTTGAATTACTCAATCGCTTAGCTAATATTTCATTAGAGGAAGCCTGGGGCGTACTTCGAAACGAAGGCTACCATAGCCAATATGAAGGAAATTGGGAAGTACTCCACGACGATCAAGTAATGGTGGGTCGGGCACTAACGGCACAGTACTGGCCGAGCCGACCAGATATGGTAGATTTGATTAAGAAAAAAGGCGAAGCCGAAGGCCGTATTGGCAACTCCAATTCCTGGCCGATAGATGTATTGAGCAATGGTGACATCTACGTAGCAGATAGCTATGGCAAAATAATAGATGGTACGCTAATCGGCGATAATCTGGGGAATTCTATCTATGCCAAGTCCAAAAAGGGTGTTATTTTTTATGGCTCTTCAAGAGACCAGGAGGGGCTTGAAAAGATTGATGGATTCAATGCTTTTGTCAAAGGGTTTGATCCTTCTTACATACAGAATATGATGTTGGGAGGTATTAATGTCCCCATTCGCATTGGTCGCGCCATGGTTTTACCAGGCGATGCCATTTTGGCCAAAAAAGGAGGCATCATTTTCATCCCAGCTCATTTGGTAGAAAAAGTCGTTATCAATGCTGAATTTATCGCGCTTCGCGATCAGTTTGGTCACCAACGATTAAGAGAAGGGACGTATACACCTGGACAAATCGATACCCGTTGGTCGGATGCCATTAAGGCTGATTTCCTGGCATGGATCGATCAAAATCCAGATAAACTACCCATGTCTAGAACTGAACTAGACGCTTACCTTAAAGCTCGGACTTGGTAAAACAACTTCATAACAAAACGATGCCATGAAAAACAATAAACTTTCTACCAAAAAAGATAAAAACATAGGCACTAACCGGCGAGACTTCTTAGGAATGGCCGGTTTAGGGGGATTAGCCTTGGGCAGCTTTATGATGTCTCCCATTGAAGAAACCTTGGAACATTCTACCTCAAAAGTTAACCGCCTGAGTAATCCCTCTGATTTAAAAATCACGGACTTACGCTATGCCGTGGTAATGAATGGTCATGCTCGCTGTCCTGTTATCAGAATAGATACCAATCAGGGTATCTATGGTTTGGGAGAGGTACGAGATCAGGCCACCTGGCGCTATGCCTTATTCTTAAAAAGTCGACTTTTGGGCCACAACCCCTGCAATGTCGAAATGCTATTCAAAAGGATTAAACAATTTGGATTTCACGGCCGGCAGGGAGGCGGAGTTTCGGGTATAGAGATGGCTTTGTGGGATTTAGCAGGCAAGGCGTATGATGTACCGGTATACCAACTATTGGGCGGTAAATACCGAGATAAAGTGAGGCTATATGCCGATACTCCTCGCTTGAATGACCCGGATCAATTCGCTGCGAAAATGCATGATCGAGTGGTGGATAAAGGGTACACTTTTCTTAAAATGGATTTCGGAATTGAGTCTCTGAAGGACATCCCTGGCACTACCGTTAATTCCAACTTTTGGGATATTGGTCGGCAGTGGACGAATGAAGCCATGACTTATGGCGGGACGGAACATCCTTTCACTCAAGTGCAAATTACGCCCAAGGGCTTAGATATTCTTTGTGAATATATATCTAAGGTACGAGATGCGGTGGGCTATGAAATTCCGCTGGCCTCTGATCATTATGGTCATTTTGGCATGAATGAAGCGATCCGTTTGGGCAAGGCAGTAGAACCTTATCGCCTGGCTTGGCTCGAAGATCTCATTCCTTGGAAATTCACTAAACAGTGGCAAGAGATTACTCGCTCTTTTGAAACACCAACTACAACTGGAGAAGATATCTATTTGAAAGAAGAATTCATCAAATTGGTGGATAACCATGCCGTCGATATCGTACACCCTGATTTGGCCACAGCGGGCGGGATTTTGGAAACCAAAAAACTGGCTGATTATGCCGAGGAAAAAGGGATAGCGATGGCGATGCATTTCGCAGGTACTCCTG